>DATCMP010000147.1:0-1680 GCA_036563365.1 Thermomicrobiales bacterium | reverse complement strand
CCATATAGATCAGGGGTTAGTGCGAACGGCTATACAGCGGGTCACGCAGATTGGTACGGCGTCTGCGCTGCGTGACCTTTGGGCAGAAACCGACTCATTGCCTGATTGGACTCGCGAGATCGATAACTTGCGAGTCCGTCTAGACGCCGCCCAAAGATAGCTACACGCTGTCATCATGCTAAACATGAAGTAACAGCAAAAGGAGCAACCCCAATGAAAGCGATCATGGTCCACGAGTTCGGCGGCCCCGAAGTGCTGCGCTACGAGGATGTCCCCACGCCGGAACCGGGCGCGGGCGAGGTCGTCGTGGCGATCGAGGCGATCGGCGTCAACTTCATCGACACCTACCATCGCGGCGGCCTCTACAAGAACCCGCTGCCGCTGGCGCTCGGCCAGGAGGGCGCAGGCAAGATCGCGGCGGTTGGCGACGGCGTGACCGACTTCCAGGTCGGCGATCACGTCGCCTGGAAAGACCAGTTCGGCTCCTACGGCGAGCAGGTCGCCATCTCCACCGCGAAGCTTGTCCCGGTGCCGGAGGGCGTCAGCAGCCAGCAGGCCGCCGCAACGATGCTGCAAGGGATGACCGCGCACTACCTCGCGCACTCGACCTTCCCGCTGAAAGAGGGCGATACCTGCCTGATCCACGCGGCGGCGGGCGGCGTCGGCCTCCTCCTGACGCAGATGGCGAAGCTGCGCGGCGCGCGGGTGCTGGCGACGGCGGGGAGCGAGGAAAAGGCCGAGTTGGCGCGCGGCGCCGGGGCCGATGAGGTCGTCCTCTACCGCCAGGACGATTTCGCCGAGGCGGCGAAGCGCTTCACGAACGGCAAGGGCCTCGATGTCGTCTATGACGGCGTCGGCAAGGACACCTTCAACAAGGGGCTGACGACGCTGCGCCCGCGCGGCTATATGGTCCTCTTCGGGCAGTCGAGCGGCCCGGTGCCGCCGATGGACCCGCAGATCCTCAACGCGCGCGGCTCCCTCTTCCTGACCCGCCCCTCGCTCGGCTTCTACACCCTCGACCGCGAAGAACTCCTCTGGCGGGCCAAAGACCTCTTCGGTTGGATCGCGGAGGGCAAGCTGAATGTCCGCATCGGCCACACCTACCCGCTGGCCGATGCCGCCCAGGCGCAGACCGACCTCGCCGGCAGGAAGACGACCGGGAAGGTGCTGTTGATCCCATAACAGTCGTGAGTCGTGAGTCGTGAGTCGTGAGAGGGGGGCGGGGAGGGAGGGGGAACGCGAAGAGGGACGAGTTAACGCAGAGCTGTGGAGCAAGAGAGAGCGTCGCAGAGAGAACGATTATTTTCTCTCGTCCCCTTCTTTGCGACGCTCCTTCCCCTCGGCGTCTCTGCGTTCTACCATTCCCCCTCCCCGCTTCACAACCCGTTTGACGGAGGCACAGATGCCAGTATCGAGTACCCACGACCCACGACCCACGACTCACGACTCGCTCTACCTCGGCATCGATCTCGGCACCACGAAGGTCGCGGCGGTCGTCGTTGATGCGGCGACGGGCGCGCAACTCGCGGTCGAGTCGGTGGCGCAGGCTCCGCCCCTGCCGAGTGCGCCCGGACGCAGCGAGTGGGACGCGGCGGGGCTGATCGAGGCCGCGCTGGCGGCGGGGCGGGCGGCGGTCGCGGCGAGCGGGCGGGCGGGCGAGATCGCGGCGATCGGCGTCAC
>DATCMP010000143.1:0-4939 GCA_036563365.1 Thermomicrobiales bacterium | reverse complement strand
CGCGCAGCTGCCGTGGCACCGACCCGTCCCGCAGCCCTGACCGTACCCGGTCCCATACCCCCATTCGCTCGTCCACCATGATCGCCCTCACTCGCTTGTCTTGATAATTTGTCTTGAAAGTATGGTTGTCGGTATCTACAGTAGATCGACCGCGCGGGCTACACCGGAATCCAGCCCCGGTTCGCCACTATAGACGACCCGTACTGCATTGTCGCCCTGGTGCCAACGATGCAAATCGCTGGCATCGGCGCGGGCGCGATGCGACAGCGTGAAGAGAAAGCCGCGCCCATCGGTGGTGAGGAGGCGGAAACGCATCTCCTGCACCGCGATGATCCTGCCTTGCACCATGCTGGTTGGCGACATCAGTTTTCCACCCCGTGCCGTATCCGCTCGATTACTCAAGGATACAGGCTATTATCAGACTTAAGCACTCGGTATCGCCCCGGTATCGTCGTGGATATACTGGCCGATGTTCGCCAGCTGTGATTATGCACGTATTGTTCCACACGGCGCGTGCCGACATCGGCTAGAATGCTGCGAGAATGGGCGGGATGATGGAGACGGTGGAGAGGGTAGATTGCAGGCGAGTGAGCGAGGCGCGCGGCCGTTGCGCGTGGGGATCGACATCGGCGGGACGTTCACCGATCTCATCGCGTTCGATGAGCGCACCGGGTCGCTGAGTATCGGCAAGGTGTTGACCACGCCCGGTGCCCCGGCAGCGGGTGTCGAGACCGGGTTGCAGGAGACGCTGGCAAATGCCGGTGAAGCGCCGAGCGCGATCGGCGGGATCATCCACGGCACGACCCTCGTCACCAATGCGCTGATCGAGCGCAAAGGGGCGACAACCGCCCTGCTGACGACCAAGGGCTTCCGCGACGCGATCGAGATCCGGCGCGAGGGGCGCTACGATCTCTACGACCTCTCCCTCGAAATGCCGCCGCCGCTCGCGCCGCGCCGTCGCCGCCTCGAAGTGGACGAGCGAATCCTGGCGGACGGCTCGATCCTGACGCCGCTCGATCTCGCCCAGGTGCCCGCGCTGGTCGAGCGTTTGCGCGCGACCGGGGCCGAGGCGGTGGCGATCTGCCTGCTGCACTCCTACCGCAACCCCGAACATGAACGCCTGCTCGGCGCGGCGCTCGCCGAGGCCGCGCCTGATCTGATTATCTCGCTTTCTTCCGAAGTCGTCGCGGAGATGCACGAATACGAGCGCGCCTCCACGGCGCTGGCAAACGTCTATGTACGCCCGCTGGTCGAGCGCTATCTGCGCGAACTTGAAGAGCGCCTGCACGTCGGGGGGATGGGCGCGGTGCCGCTGCTGATCATGCTTTCCAGCGGCGGTACGGCGACCGTCGAGACGGCAAAACGTTTCCCGATCCGCCTGATCGAGTCCGGCCCGGCGGCGGGGGCGCTCGCCGCCGCGCACTATGGCGCACTGATCGGGCGACCGAACTTGTTGTCGTTCGACATGGGTGGCACCACCGCGAAGGCGTGCCTGATCGATGGCGGTGAGCCGTTGGTCGCCGCCGATTTCGAGGTGGCGCGCGTCTACCGCTTCAAGCGCGGCAGCGGGTTGCCGGTGCGCGTGCCGGTGATCGAGATGATCGAGATCGGCGCGGGCGGCGGCTCGATCGCGCGGGTCGATAGCCTCGGCCTGCTGAAGGTCGGGCCGGACAGCGCCGGTGCGGAACCCGGCCCCGCCTGCTACGGTCGCGGTGGCACCCTGCCGACCGTCACCGATGCGGACCTCACCCTCGGCTACCTCGATCCGCGCTTCTTCCTCGGCGGGCGGATGGCCCTCGATCTGGCGGCGGCGGAAGCGGCGATTGCGCCGTTGGCCGCGCAACTCGATCTCGATCCGATCGCCGCCGCCTGGGGGATCCATCAGGTGGTCAACGAGAATATGGCTGGGGCGGCGCGGATCCATGCGGTCGAGCGTGGCACCGACCCGCGTGGGCGGGCGATCTTCGGGTTCGGTGGGGCGGGGCCGGTCCATGCCTACCGAGTGGCGGAGATCCTGCGTGCCCCGGAACTGATCGTGCCGCTGGGCGCGGGCGTGACCTCCGCGCTTGGCTTCCTCGTCGCGCCCCTGGCCTTCGACTATGTGCGCTCCTATCCCGCACCGCTAACCGAACTCGATTGGGATCGCGCGAACGATCTGCTCGCCGAGATGACGAACGAAGGGTTGAATACGCTCGCGGAGGCCGATGTTCCCGCTGAGGCGATCACCATGCGGCGCAGCGCCGATCTGCGCTATCGCGGGCAGGGGCATGAGGTGGCGGTGCCGTTGCCGGACGGTGTACTAGGTGGGGATTCGCTGGCGGCGCTGGAAGAGACCTTCGCCGGGGTCTATCGTCGCCTCTATGGTCGGGTGGCCGAGGGGGTGCCGCTGGAAGTGGTCAGTTGGCGCGTTGTTGTCAGCGGCCCGCGCCCGTCACTCGATCTACGCGCGCCTACCGGTGGCGCGACCGACGCGACGGCATCGCTCAAGGGGGAACGCCCGATCTATCTCCCCGAGCATGGGAAACATGTGACCGTGCCGATCTACGATCGTTACGGACTCGCACCCGGTACGACCTTCATCAGTCCGGCTATTGTCGAGGAGCGCGAATCGACCGCGATCATCGGCGGCGGCACGATCCGCATCGACGATTTCCGCAACCTGATCGTGACGATGCCGGGGACGGGTAATCGGTGATAAGGGTATGATCGAGCGCATCGGTATCCAGGCGTTGTGTGTGCTGATCGTTGTCTGGGTCTACTTCCTGATGAAGTATTTCACCGGGCTACAATTCCCTGTGCTGCTGGATACTGTGATGCTAATCGTCGGTATCGCTTCTGGCATCGGCGTCTTCGTGTGGCTGACGAAGCACTCGCAGCGGCTATGAGTGCTGGTGTGGGTAGGGTGTCCGTAGGACAGCAGGCGGTTTCAACCGCCTGCTATTTCATAACATCACGATAGAGGAGCAACGCCATGACCACCTCCCCTCCCACCATCGATCCGATCACACTGGAAGTTCTCTGGAATCGACTGATCGCGGTCGTCAACGAGCAGGCGACGGCGCTGATGCGAACATCGTTCACGACGGTTGTGCGCGAGTCGGGGGATCTCTCCGCCGGGGTCTTCGACCGGCGCGGCAACATGATCGCGCAGGCGGTGACCGGCACGCCCGGCCACATCAACTCGATGGCAACATGCATCCACCATTTCCTCGCCGTTTATCCGCGTGACACGCTCGTACCCGGCGACGTGCTGATTACGAACGATCCGCACAAGACTTCGGGACAACTCAACGACTTCACGGTGATCACGCCGATCTTCGACCGCGATGCGCGGCTGATCGCCTTCTTCGGTTCGACCTGCCACGCGATCGACATCGGCGGGCGGGGGCTGGGCGCGGATGCCCGCTCGCTCTACGAGGAGGGGTTGTTCGTCCCGATCATGAAGTGGCGCGAGGCGGGTAAACCGAACGACATCCTGGTCGCGATATTGCAGGCGAATGTGCGCGAGCCGGAACAGGTGCTCGGTGACATCCACGCCCAGGAAGCGGGGAACGAGGTCGGCGGCGCGCGGCTGCTGGAGTTCCTCGACGAGTTCGGCCTGGCCGATGTCGAGGCGCTGAGCGACGAGATCATCGCGCGCTCAGAGCGGGCGATGCGTGCCGCCATCGCCGGGGTGCCGGATGGGGTCTACACGAATGCCGCCTACTGCGATGGCTTCGATGCTCCGCTCCGTCTGGCGGCGACGATCACCAAGACCGGCGACAGTATCCACGTCGATTGGACGGGGACCGACCTCGAAAGCCCGCGCGGGATCAACGTGGTGCTGAACTACACCCACGCCTATGTGACCTATGCGCTCAAGTGTGCCCTCTGTCCGGAAGTACCCAATAACGAAGGTTCCTTCCGCCCGGTGACTGTCTCGGCGCCGCCCGGATCCCTGCTCAACGCACAGCCGCCCGCGCCGGTGGCCGGGCGCCACGTCATCGGCCATTTCCTGCCGGGGATCATCTTTGGCGCGCTCGCCCCGGTCATCCCCGAGCGGGTATTGGCCGAGGGAGCGGCGAATATCTGGTCGACGCAAATCACCGGCAGACGTGCCGAGGGTGGCGCACCATGGACCTACGTCTGGTTCTCCTGCGGGGGCACCGGCGCACGACCGCACAGCGACGGTTTGCACACCACGGCTTTCCCGTCCGGGGTGATGGGCGTCCACGTCGAGACGATCGAGACGTTGGCCCCGGTGATCGTCCATCGGCGCGAGATCACGCGCGATTCCGGTGGCGCGGGGCGCTTCCGGGGCGGTTGTGGGCAGGAGATGGAAGTCTCGTCGCGCACCGATCTGCCGTGGAACCTCGGCCCGGTCTTCGACCGGACCCGGATCGCGGCGGAAGGTTATTCCGGTGGCGGCTCGGGGGGACTCGGCGCGATTCGCATTGCCGACTCGACCGGCGCGACGCGCGACCTGACTGATAAATCACAGGTGGCCCTCGCGCCGGGTGAGCATTTCACCTTGCGGTTGCCCGGTGGCGGCGGCTTCCATGATCCGTTCACACGCGATCCCGCCGCCGTTCTCGACGATGTGCTGGACGAGATCGTTTCGCCCGATGCCGCGCGTCAGCTCTACGGCGTCGTGATCGACGTGGCGAAGGGGACGGTCGATGTGGCAGCAACGACCGCCTTGCGTGCGGCTCGACAACAGTAGCGAGCAACGGGGTTGCGCCGCTCCCATTTGAAGGAGCGGCGCAACCCCGACATGCTCCCTTTGTTGTTTGCTGGCGCGGCCTTGGGCGCTAGCAATGGCGCGAGATTACTCGCCCTCTTCCCACGCCTCTGTGTCTTCTGTGTGCTCTACGGTTAAGCTTCGCCCTCGCGTGTAGTGCCGCACCATTTATTGTACAACCGTTACCCCACGCCCCTCCACTACCTCGCCGATCGGCCA
>DATCMP010000140.1:0-2757 GCA_036563365.1 Thermomicrobiales bacterium | reverse complement strand
GAAGGGCCGCGTTATCCTCGACGCGGCGGTCGAGGGGATCATCGGTATCGTGGACGAACTGAAGGATTGGCCGATCGCCCCACGCCAGGATCAGCATACCGGGCCGGTGCAGGCGGGGATTAAGTGGTAGTGGCGAGTAGTCAGTAGCTAGTAGCCAGTAGTCAGTGGGTTGCCCTCGGCGCTGTGCTCAGGAACTGGCGCAGAACTGCCTTGAGTCACTGGCTACTGGCTACTGGCTACTACGAGGTGAACCATGCGTATTCGCGAGATTCGCGCGGCGGGTTTGCGGGGCTCCACGCCGGAAGGCGGGTGGAGCCACGAGATTCGGCCCGATGAGTGCGTGCATACGTTGATCGCGGTCATCACCGACGAGGGGCTGATCGGGTACGGCAGCGTCTTCACGAACGATGCGCTGGTACATGGCGCGCTCGGCGTGCTAGAGCCGCTGTACCGGGGCGAATCGGCGATCGAGCCGGAGCGGGTCAGCGAGAAGCTGCACCAGCAGACGTTCTGGATGGGCCGCGGGGGCGCGATCACGCACACGATCAGCGGGATCGACATCGCCCTCTGGGATCTTCTGGGACAAGTGACCGGGCAGCCGGTCGGACGGTTGCTCGGCGGTCGCTATCGCGAGCGCGTGCGCCCGTATGCGTCGCTGCTGATGGACGAACCGGAGCGCCTGGCCGAGACATTGCTCGCGGTTAAGGCGCAGGGCTTCCGCTCGTTCAAGATCGGGTGGGGGCCGTTCGGGCGGCGCGATCACGCGACCGACGAGGCGATCGTGCGGGCGGCGCGCGAGGCGATCGGCGCCGACTGCGAACTGATGGTCGATGCGGGCGGCAGCGATGGCTTCTGGCCGCAAGGCTTGAAATGGGCGCTGCGGACGGCGCGGATGCTCCAGGAGTATGACGTCGCCTGGTTCGAGGAGCCGTTGGCCCCGGATGCCCTGAGCGACTATGTGGCGCTGCGCGCGGCGGCGCCGCTGCCGATCGCCGGTGGCGAAACGTTGACGCGCCGCCAATCATTCGTGCCCTGGCTGGCGGCTGGTGCCTTCGATATCGTCCAGCCCGACGTCACCAAGGTCGGCGGGATCAGCGAAGAGCGGCGGATCGGCTGGTCGGCGAACGGGCAAGGGATCCGGTTCATCCCGCACGGCTGGAATACGGCGCTCGGCCTGGCCGCCGATCTGCAACTGGCGTCCGCCTTCGTGACGACCGATCGGGTGGAATACATGACCGGATCGCCGTATATCGACGCGATCGTGGCGACCCCCTGGCAACTTGACTCGGACGGGATGTTGGCGATCCCCGAGTCCCCCGGCCTGGGGATCACGCTTGACGCCGAGGCCATCGCGCAGTATACGGGCGCGCCGAGATTCATGACAGTAGACTGAGTCGCGTCCAACCGCCAGCAGCGATCGCCGTAGCCGTCAAGAAATACCGCGATCTACGTCAGACCATCGGACCAACTGCTGCACAAATTGATATTCAGGCAGTACAATACGCTTAACGCGACGCTTCAGGACTTATGTCGGCTGGGACTGGTTGTGCTCAGTTTCCGTGTCGGCATCCATGAGCGGGTGGGAAACCGAAAGCTACTCATCGCGGGGGTGGTGAGTGTGACGACCGGTTTGTTCACGGTGCGACGCCGCACATCGCGATGGCGACGATGCCAGGCTTTGCGCGCCGGGTGTTGCCCGCTCCGTGCAGGCACAAAGGGTTAGCCAACGAAGGTTTTTCCGGTGGGGTGGTGGGGCAAGGCGTTTTTGTTCTTATAGGAGGCTACGTACAATGGCGCGTCCTGAGGAAGTCAACTCGTTAGTGCGTGGGCTCGGCGAAGGCCAGCTCTCGCGACGTGATTTCGTGCGACGGGCAGCGGCGCTCGGCGTTTCTTCATCGATCATCGGCGCCGTCCTCGCGGCCTGCGGTGCGTCGGAGACCCCGACGAGCGCCCCGGCGGCGTCGGTGGCCCCCTCCGCCGCGCCGACGACCGGTGCCGCCAGCGGCGCGGGCGCGACCGCGACGACCGCCCCGCGCGCCTCCGCGACCGCCGGTGCTGGCAGTTCGCCCGCCGCCGCCGGGACGCCAGGCGGCAACACGCGCACGGGCATCGGCGCGGGGGAGTGGAACCCCGAGTCGATCCGCGCGAACGCTGGGACGCTGAAGATCGACACCAAGGCCGAGGTCGCCAAGGTGACCCCGCTCGACACCAAGGGCAAGCTGGCGGTCTGGTATTCCGGCCCCGACGCCTCCACCCCGCAACTGACGATCGACATCGACAAGCAGTTCTGGGCGGCCTGGAACCAGACCTACCCCGGCATCCCGCTGAACGTCGGCGACCAGGTCCAGAACATCAACTACAACGAGCTGCTGGATAAGCTGCGGACCTCCTCGGCCGGCAACGCCGCGCCGGACATGGTCCGTTTGCAGATCCTCGGCGGCGTCGAGTTCGCCGCGAAGGGTTACCTGCAGGAGATCAACCTCGCCGACTTCGGCTACAAGCCGGAGAACTTCTGGACCGGGGCGCTCAAGTCGGTCACCTGGAACAACAAGATCTACGGGATCCCGACGAACAACGAGACGATGGCGTTCATCTGGAACAAGAAGGTCTTCGAGCGCGCCGGGCTCGACCCGAGCAAGCCGCCCGCCACCTGGAATGACGTGGTGACCTACTCGAAGCAGATCAAGGACAAGACCGGCAAGTCGGGCTTCGGGATGGTGGCGAAGGTCAACGCCGGGAACACGCCGTTCCGCTTCA
>DATCMP010000130.1:0-2515 GCA_036563365.1 Thermomicrobiales bacterium | reverse complement strand
GGATGATCCCCTTGCCCGCCGCCTTGTCGAGCTGGCTCAGCGCCGCCGCGAGGGACAGTGTCGTCTGCTCGTCCGCGCTGACTTCGATCGCGCGCTCGGCCTTGCGGACGATCGTGCGGGTCGCCGAGCGATAGGTCTGGTTCCGCAACCGGCGCCGCTCGTTGACCTTGATCCGCTTCTCCGCCGACTTGTTATTGGCCACGTTTGTTTCCCTCCCTACATCCGTCGTCAGTTGTTGTCCTGGCTCGTTCGCTCGGTATATCGCGCGTCGGCAGCCACAATAGCGGTCGTGACGCGCGTTATCTCCTCGGAATCGTTGCCACAATCGCGCGAGGCGCACAAGCAGATAGGCGCGCCTCGCGGCACGCTCAGAGGAGTGTAGCAGATCGGCTGGCCCATCTCAACCAGCATGGCGCGGTAATCCGAATGGCTCGCGACCCGCGCCGCCGCTACGCTCGTCGCCTGAGCCTGCGAGATACCCTGCGTCACAGGCCCGCCGAAGAGTGTCGCTATGCTACACTTTGCGAAGTATGACAGCGGAGCGGTAGAAGGCGGGTTCGAATTCTCGATCGCACGCGAATCCAGCGAGTTGAGGTGGGGCAATGGCGACCGCAGCGGTCACGCCGCGCAATCTTCGTGTCACCGGGCATCGTGAGGTGGCACGGCTCGGCGCACGCGATGACGGAATCACGATCTTCTTGGGCCTCTGGTTGATGGCGGGCGTTTTCATCGACGGCTGGGCGCACAATAGCCGGACCCTCGTTGAGAGCTTTTTCACCCCTTGGCACGCGATCCTCTACGCCGGTTACGCCGCGAGTTCCGCGTGGCTGTGTTGGTTGCTCCTGGCGCAGCGCCGTGCCGGACGGATCGGTCTGGCCGCGATCCCGCTCGGCTATGGCCTCGGCTTCGTCGGTGCGCTCATCTTCGGTCTCGGCGGATTGGGCGATATGGTGTGGCATATCGCCTTCGGGGTCGAGGTCGGCCTGGAGCAACTGCTCAGCCCGACCCATCTGCTCCTCTTTATCGGTGTACTCTTGATCCTCACCAGCCCGTTCCGCTCGGCCTGGGCTTCGCCCGATACCGCCAGCCCGCCAACCCTGCGGGGTCTGCTACCGGCGCTGCTGGCGCTGACAGCGGCGGTAAGCGCGACGTCTTTCATCTGCGCCTACCTCTGGGCGATCATCAGCGATGCCTCGTCGGTTGAGTTGGTGCGCTTTTATACGGGCCGTGCCGATGGCTCCCGTCTCCTCGGTCTATCGCAACGCAGCGGCGTATCGAGTATCCTGCTCACTAATGGGGTGTTGATCGCCCCGCTGCTTTTGGCGCTGCGCCGTTGGCTATTGCCGTTCGGCAGCGTCACGCTGCTTTTCACGATGAATACGATCCTGATGAATGTCCTCGAAGGGTTCGCGTTCACCGAGCGGATTTTGGTCGCGCTGGTGGCCGGTATCGCCGCCGATGCCCTGATCCGGACGTTGCGACCAACCTTCGATCGGCCCCTCGCGATGCGCTTGTTCGCCGGGTTGGTGCCGTTGATCTTTTGGGGTCTGTTCTTCTTGGCGAGTTGGTTGCGGCGCGGGATCGGGTGGCCGCCGGAGTTGTGGACCGGCGCGATCGTCCTGTCGGTGCTCAGCGGGCTTGGGCTCAGCCTGCTGCTGGTGCCACCGGCGCTACCGGAGTCGCAACAGGCCGCGACTTCGTGAGCGCGTAACGCGCGACCGTCAGGCGGATGGTCTTGACCGGCAATGGTGCCGGTCAGTGGGGAAATCGTGGGGTGTGGGGGCGAGATGCAGCAAGGGGCGCAAGCAGCGGGTGGTGGGAAACGGGGTGTCTATCAGGGGTGGTTCGTTGTCGCCACGGTGACGACGATGCTGGCGGTGACGTCTGGGGCGCGATTCCTCTTCGGGGTTGTGTTGAAGCCGCTCAGTGAAGAGTTCGGCTGGAGTCGTGAGGCGCTTTCCTCGGCGGTCACGATCAACGTCATCATCCTCACCCTGTTACAACCGCTGATCGGCGTTGCGGTCGACCGCTGGGGTTCGCGGCGAATCCTCCTGCTGGGGACCCTCGGCACCGCGTTGCTGAGTCTGCCGATCACCCTGGCGACACACCTCTGGCAGATCTACCTCTTCTACAGCGTCATCGCGGCGGTGTCGTTCGCCGCGATGAGCCCGGTGAATATCGTCAAGCTGATCAGCGGCTGGTTCACCAAGCGGCGCGGGCTGGCACTCTCAATCTCCTCGTCCGGCGCGGCGTTCGGCCAACTCGCGGTCATCCCGATCGCCACCTGGGTCATGGCCCAATTCGGCTGGCGGATCAGCTACTGGTCGATCGCCATCGTCGTCGTCGCCGCGATGCTGCCGATCGGCTGGTTCTTCGTGCGCGACGCCCCCGCTGGCGCGACCGACGATGCCGATGCCCCGGCGGTCACCCCCAGCGAGGCGCGTGCCGCGGCGGCGGCGGAAGGGCCGAAGATCTCGATCTTGCAGGCGATCCGTATCCCGGCCTACTGGCAACT
>DATCMP010000129.1:0-17985 GCA_036563365.1 Thermomicrobiales bacterium | reverse complement strand
GAACGAGAGGAGGGGCGATGAGCGCGGATACAGCGACGGAGACACGACCCTACGGCCTCTGGCCCAGCCCGATCACGCCGCAGCGTATGGCGGGCGGCACCCGGTTCGGCGATGTCGCTTGGGACAACGACGGCGAAACCCTCGTTTGGCTGGAAGGGCGCGGCGATCAGGGCGTGCTGGTCGCGCAGCGCGGCACCGACGCCCCGCGCGATCTGACCGTCGGGATGGCGGTGCGGGCGCGGGTCGGCTACGGCGGCGGTGACTTCGGCGTCGCGGGCGGCTATGTTTACTTCGCCGAGTCCGCGTCGGGGCGACTCTACCGGCAGCCGCTGACGGCGGGTGAGGCGAAGCCGCTCACCCCGGCGTTCGGCTACGCCGCCGCGCCCGCGATCTCGCCCGATGGCCGCTGGGTCCTCTACGTCCATACCTACGAAGGCGTCGATCGCTTGGCGATCGTCGATGCAGCGGGGGAAAGTTGGCCGCGGATCGTCGCCGCCGGGGCCGATTTCTACATGCAGCCGCGCTGGAGCCCGGACGGCACGCAAGTCGCCTGGATCGAGTGGGACCACCCGCAGATGCCGTGGGACGGCACGACCCTCAAGCTCGCCACGCTGCGCCCGCCCGATGATCAGGGCGACCTGCCGACCCTCACCGCCGCGCGCACGATCGCCGGGGATCGCGAGACGGCGATCTTCCAGCCGGAGTTCGCGCCGGACGGCAACGCCATCGCGTACATCTCGGACGAATCGGGCTGGGAGAGCCTCTATCTCCACGACCTCGCCACCGGCGAGAGCGCCGCGCTGACGACCGACACGGTGGATGTGGGTCAACCGGCCTGGGCACAGGGGATGCGCGCCTATGCGTTCAGCGCGGATGGCGAGGCGATCCTCTTCCTCCGCAATGAGGGCGGTTTCCGCCGCCTCTGGCACTTCGACCTCGCGACCGATACGACCGGCCCGCTGTCCTCGCTCGGCGACTACGATTGGATCGAGCAGCCGACGGTCGCGCCGAATGGCGCGCTCGCGGCGGTCGCCTCCGCCGCGACGATCCCGACGCGGCTCGTTACGACCGACCAGCACGGGAACAACCCGCGCGTTCGTGCCAGGAGTTCCGGCGAGGGGATCCCGGCAACGGCGTTGTCCACGCCGCGCCCGGTCAGTTGGACCGCCGGGGCGGGCGCGATCGTCCACGGCCTCTACTACCCACCCGCGAGCGACCGCTACACCGGCACCGGCCTGCCGCCCGCGATCGTGCGGGTCCACGGCGGGCCGACCGGTGCGACCCACGCCGGGTACAACCCCGCCGCGCAATTCTTCACCTCGCGCGGCTACGCGGTATTGGAAGTCAACCATCGGGGCAGCACCGGCTACGGGCGCGACTATCTTCGCGCCCTCCGCGAAACCTGGGGCGTGGTCGATGTCGAGGACACCGCCGCCGGGGCGCGGTTCCTGGCCGACGAGGGGCTCGCCGATGGCGACCGACTGGTGATCATGGGCGGCAGCGCGGGCGGTTACACCGTGTTGCAAACCCTCGTCACGCACCCCGGTTTCTTCAAGGCGGCGCTCTGCCTGTACGGCGTCGCGAACCTCTTCACCCTCGCCGCCGACACCCACAAATTCGAGGCGCGCTACCTCGACTCGCTGATCGGTCCGCTGCCGGAGACGCGCGATCGCTACCGCGACCGCTCGCCAATCTACCACGCCGACAAGATCAGCGACCCGATGGCGATCTTCCAAGGCGCGATCGACCCGGTCGTCCCGCCCGCGCAATCGGAACTGATCGTCGCGGCCCTGCGCCGACGCGGCATCCCGCACGAGTACCACGTCTACGACGGCGAAGGCCACGGCTGGCGCAAACGCGAAACGATCGCCACCTTCTGGGCCACTATCGAGCGGTTTTTACAGGAGTATGTGCTGTTCGGGTAGGGGTGGGGGAAGTACGAACTACGAACTGGGGACGGTCCCCCTGCCCCCCCAATTCTGGGGGGTATAGGCGTCGGGAGAAGAGAGAGATCCCGTGAAGCCCCCGGCTTGCAACAGCAGCGCCCCCTAGAATTGGGGGGCAGGGGGGCGCTCCCACGCCGCTAACACCACGCCGCCCGCAATCAGCCTCGCCGTCACCCCTTCCCTCTCACGACTCACGACCCACGACTCACGACTTCACCAGGAGCCACCAATGCCAACCCCGCCACCCGTCACCTTCCGTGACATCCTCCTCGCCGCGCGACGGATCGCGCCGCATATCCGGCGCACGCCGACGGAGCGCTCGGCGGTCCTCTCGGCGGAGTTGGGGGCTGAGATCTGGCTGAAGCTGGAATGCCAGCAGCGGACCGGCTCGTTTAAGCTGCGCGGCGCGCTCAATCGCCTGCTGACCCTGCCCGACGACGCCAGGGCGCGCGGCGTGCTGACCTGCTCGGCGGGGAATCACGGCCTGGGGCTCGCTGAGGCGGCGCGGCTGACCGGGATCGCGGCGACGATCGTGGTGCCGCAGAATGCCTCCACGGCGAAAGTCGAGGCGCTGCGACGATCCGGCGTGGAACTGCTGCTGATCGGGCGCGATTACGACGAGGCCGAGGCGCAAGCGCCGGCGATCGCCCGCGAACGCGGCCTCGCCTTCGTCTCGCCCTACGATGACCCGGCGGTGATCGCGGGGGCCGGGACGGTGGCCCTCGAAGCGCTGCTCGATCTCCCCGAGACGGGGACGATCCTCGTGCCGGTCGGCGGCGGCGGCCTGGCCTCGGGGATCGGACTCGCCGCGCGGGCCTTGTTGCCGGGGGTGCGGATCATCGGCGTCCAATCGGTCGCCTCCGCCGCGATGACCGCCTCGCTGGCGGCGGGCGAGCTGGTGCCGGTCGCCTCCGACCCGACCCTCGCGGATGGCCTGGCGGGCAACATCGCCGCTGGCTCGATCACCTTCCCGCTCGTGCGCGACACCCTGGACGAGGTGCTGACCGTCTCCGAAGGGTCGATCGCCCGCGCGATGCACACCTTCCTCGATCGCCATCACCTGATCGTCGAAGGCTCCGGCGCGGTTGGCCTCGCCGCCCTCCAGGAAGGCTTGCTCGCCGACACCCCCGGCCCGCTCCTCCTGATCGTCAGCGGCAGCAACGTCGCGACGAAGACGCTGGCGGGGGTACTAAATCGATCAGTTGAGTAGAGAGCAGGGAGGAAATGATCGGCATTTTCCAGGAATCATTGGACAACGAAGATTTGCATCATCATATCGTTAGTTGCGAGGAGCCTACGGGCAGCGACGATGAATGGCAGCGACCCAAAACAATCCGACAAGTAGGCATTGAAAGAGTCGTCAACCGAGTAATCGTCGAGTGGAGTGCTGGTCTCGGCAGTTATGGCATGGGTGGGTACGGTTTCTTCGGCCTCAAACTCGCCGCAACGGAGCAGCACCCAGAAGAATGGCTTGTCTTGACGCTTTGGGGGGCTAGTGGCTGGTTACTCTTTGACGGGAAGTGGATTTCGGCACACCCTGAACTTTGGACAATACAACGCCCACTTACAGGGAACTTTGTCGGATACGAACGGTGGGACAACTTATCACCCAAGCTGCTCGGTAGCACGATCCGCGAAGCGACCATCGTTGATAACAGAGCAGTATTTGTACTGGAACATACCAGTACGACTCACCTCTTGGAGAACCCAATCGATACTCACCGATTACCAATGTGGATCGGCACGCAGCAATATCCCAGATGGCATCCCGATGAAAGCATGAGAGATGCCTGGATCATCTCGCAAACAGGGATATTGGAATAGCCTCAAACGTGCAATTGAACCTCTACGGCAATCTACGTCGATATGCAAACGATGGCGCGTTAACGCCTCGCCTCCACTCCTCGAATGGGGAGAGGGGGTGGCGAACGAATGTGAGGCGGGGGTGAGGGCCGTCACCCTCCCGACTCCCGACTCACGACCCACGACTCGCCCTATCTCCCCTCCAACGCCTGCCACAGCACCCGCGCGAACCAGCCCCGCGAGGCGGGGGTGTTCCAGTCGTCCCAATTCGCGCCGAGCGGGCGGTCGGGGACGGCCCCGGCGTTGCGGACGTAGGTCACCAGATCGAGGCGGTCGCTCAGGGCAACCTGCACATTCGGATAGATGCTCGGATCATCCTCGGTCGCGGCGGTCCAGTAACCGCGCTCGACCATCGCGCGGCTGATGAACGAGACGACCTGGAGATGCAGCACCGGCCCGGTCGGGTCGTAGGTGCCGTCTTCATAACCGAGCGTTACCCCGCGCGCCGCCAGGATCCCGACCGCCGCCCAGAGTTCGTCATCGACCGGGCCGCGATCCGGGAACGGATTGGTCGCCGTGTCGCCGCCCCAGCCCATCGCGCGGACGATCAACCCGGCCATCTGCGCGCGTAGGCTGATGTCGGCCGGGCCGAAGGTGCCGTCGCCATACCCCTGGATGATCCCGCGCGCCGCCAGTTCGCTGATCGCCTCGTAACCCGGATCGCTCGGTGGCACGTCGCTGAACGAAGCGCCGCCGAGGCGCATCGCGCGCGTCGTCGTCGCGCTGAGTCCCTGCGCGTCGGTCGCCGTCAGGCGAATCTCCAGCCAGTTGGTGCCCTCATCGTGGATCGGCCCGTTGAAGGTGATCGCGTTGCCGCTGACCGGGCCGAGGACCGGGTGGGTGTGCTCGTTGTGGTGCAGGAGCACCTGCCAGCTCAGCTGCCCATCCGGGAGTGTGCCATCCTCGGGATCGGTCGCGCCGCCGGTGAGGAGGTACGACTGACCCGGCGTGTAGGGCGTGCCGGTGGCTGGCGAGAGGATCGTCGGGTTGGGCGCCTGAGCACCCGCGCCGATCTGCACCGTCGCCGGGTCGGAGCGCAGGCCACCGCCGTCGCGCACCCGCAGCGTCGCGGTGCGGATCGCGGCGGTCGTGTAGGTGTGGCTCACGGTGGGTACGGTCGTGGTCGTGGTCGTACCATCGCCGAAATCCCACTCCCAGGTCAGCGCATTGCCGGGATCGGGATCGGTGCTGGCGCGACCATCGAAATCGACGCGCAGCGGCACGCCACCAAAGCGCGGCGAGGCGATCAGCGCGGCGGTCGGCGGGTTATTGACGGCGTTCGCATAGCCGATCCGGCGAATCTCGCCGCCATCGGCGTAATTGGTGTAATACAACGCCTGGGTCGCGCCGTTCGGCCCGTTCCAGGGGCCGAAGCGCAGGTGGACCGCGCTGCTGCTGCCCAGACCGGTCACGAAGTCGCTGCGCGTCCAGGTGCCAGGGGATGTTTCCCGCAAGGTGAAGATCTTGCCACAGACGTAATCGGCGAACATATAGGCACCGTCATAGCTCGCAGGCCAAACACCGTTCGGCACGAACGCCGCCCCGGTGATCGAGGAGCAGCCGGTACCGCGCCCGTACTCATAGATTGGCCCGGTCAGGATGCTCGGCGGCGGGCTGCAGCGATCGGTTGTGCGATAGGGGTGGTTCCCCTCGCGGCAGTCCCAACCATAATTGGCACCATTTTGCCCGTTGTCGATCTCCTCCCAGGCGTTCTGGCCGACGTCGTTGATGAAGAAGCGGGTCGTCGCCGCATTCGGATCGAAGCCCATGCGGAACGGGTTCCGGAGACCGTAGGCGAAGATTTCCCGGCATTTCTTACCGGTATCACCGGTCCCACCATTTTCATTGCAGCGAACGCTATCCGTCCCACGATACGGATTCCCGTCGGGGATACCGCCATCACCCTTGATGCGGAGGATTTTGCCGTTGAGGCTATGGAGTTGCTGCGCCGTCTGCGGCGTGCTGCCACCATCGCCAACGCTAACGTAAAGGAAGCCATCCTTGCCAAAGTTGAGGTCGCCGCCATTATGATTGCCGAAAGGCGAGGCGATCTCGTCGATCAGCACTGTCTCATCGCTCGCCACATTTTCATTGGAGAGGGTCCAGCGCGAGACGCGGTTATAGGCCATCACATTTGCGGTACACGCCGCGCCAGGCGAAGTTATGCGGGTATAGTAGAGGTAGATGAAATGGTTGGTCGCGAAGTTCGGATCGACCGCGACGCCGAGCAAGCCACGCTCATTTTCCTTGCAGAGCATCCCGCCGTCGGCCAGATCGAGGGCGGGGATCGGCAGCAACGCGCCACCCATGTAAACGCGCAATTGCCCCGGTTGGGTGGTGATCAACATCCGCCCGTCCGGGGTGAAGGCGAGGGCCGTCGGCGCGGCGACGTTCGTCACCAAGCTATCCTGGAAACCGGGATCGAGTGCGTCGGCGACGTGCACTGGCGCGCCGATCGCGAACGCGGGGACCAGCACCGCCACGAGGAGCAGGAGACGCAAGAGGCGGGTAATCGGCGTGGGGGTCCGACGCATGGCGCTTCTCCTCAGATGCTACAACGGCCCGGTGGGAAAGGGGGATGAAAGCGGGATGGAAGATCAACGGATTGACAGTGGCATGCCAGGCGGCTGAGTCCGCGCTGCTGCCGCGCAAGAGCCTGACGAGCTCCCGTGGAGCGGTGAGCGGCGGGCCATAGTTGACGCCGCGCTACGAGATGCGAGATTCTTCTGAGTGTACCCGCGATCGCGGGACCGTTGGAGGGCCGAAGGGTAGCCAATTAGTACCAAAGGCGACCCCGTTATCGTACAGCGCGGCGGAAAGAGGACGGATGAGCGAGCGGGCGGCGACGGAAATCATCATCATTGGCGGCGGTATCATCGGGGCGGCGACGGCATACCGCCTGACGCTCGCCGGGGCGCGGGTGACACTGCTCGACACCGGTGAGCCTGGTCGCGGGACGAGCGGATCGAGCTTCGCCTGGCTCAACTCGGCCCACAAGCCGCCCCGCGCCTACCACGACCTCAACATGGCGGGGATGGCCGAACACGTGGCGCTCGGGCGCGAGTTCGCCGCCGCGCCGTGGCTGCACCCGGTCGGCGGGCTCAGTTGGTCCGTCACGTCGGCGGGACAGGCGCAACTGCGCGCGGACGCCGCGTGCCAGCGCGCGTGGGGCTACACGCTCGAACCGCTCCCCACCGAGCGCGCCATCGCGGAACTGGAGCCGGGTCTGGCCCTCGACCCGGCGGTCGTGCCGGAACTCTGGTACGCGCCCGACGAAGGGTGGGTCGATGTCCCAGCCCTCATCCGGCGGTTGCTCGCGCACGCCGTCGAGCGCGGCGCAACAATCCGCCCGCACGCGACCGTCAAGGCGATCGCGACTGTGGGTGACCGCGCGACCGGGGTGACGCTGGCCGACGGCACGGCCCTGGCAACCGATGTCATCGTCAACTGCGCCGGGCCGCACGCCGATGTCGTCGCCGCACTCCTCGGCTGGGAATTGCCGCTCGACCGCCTCCCCGGCCTGCTGGCGATCACCGGCCCGACCCACCCGTCAGGGCGCTGCGTCTGCCACGCCGACGACATCACCTTCCGCCCCGATCCGGGCGGCGGGCTGGTCCTGGCCCACGCCGAAGACCTCGACCGGACCGTCGATGCCGACACCCCGCTCGACCCGCCGCCCGCCGCCTGCGCCGAGGCGCTGGATCGCGCCGCGCGCGCCTACCCCGCCGTCCGCGCCGCCGGGATCGCCGCCGCGCGAATCGGCGTGCGCCCCCTCCCGCGCGACGGCGTCTCGATCGTCGGCCGGATCCCCGGCTACGCCAACGCCCATATCGCCGTGACCCACAGCGGCGTCACCCTCGGCCCCCTGCTCGGACGCCTCCTGGCGGGCGAGATCATGGGCGGCGAACAATCGGCACAACTGGCCCCATTCAGGCCCGAGCGGTTCGCGGCGGTGGGGTAGGGAGCACGGGAACGGTTGAACGCCGAGACGCGGAGGGGAAGGAGCGCCGCAGAGAAGACGATTTATTGCTCGTTTTTCTCTGCGACGCTCTCTCTTGCTCGGCGTCTCTGCGTTTAAGCGTTTCCCTTCCCGCCCTCCCCATCCCCATAACTCCTGTTCCGTCCCTTCCCGTCCCACTCGCCCACTCGCCCATTCCGCCCACTGCGCTATAATGTTCGTACAGCGGTGATCGGCCATGCGGGGCAAGGGGGGACGATGTCGGGGCAAGGGGCAAACGGGCGCTCGCAGTCGCTCTATCGGAAATATCGCCCGACGACGTTCGGCGAGGAAGAGTTCGTCGGGCAGAACCACGTCTCGCGCACCTTGCGGAACGCCGTGCGCCACGACCGGGTCGCCCACGCCTACCTCTTCTGCGGCCCGCGCGGCAGCGGCAAGACCTCCTCCGCGCGGCTGCTGGCGAAAGCGGTCAACTGCGAAGCTCCGAACCCGGACGACCGACCCTGTAACCAGTGCGCCCCCTGCCGCACGATCAACGAGGGCCGCGCGACCGATATCATCGAGATCGACGCCGCCTCCAATCGCGGGATCGAGGATATGCGCGACCTCCGCGAGAAGGTTAAGTTCTCCCCCGCGCAGTTGACGAAAAAGTTCTACATCATCGATGAGGTCCATCAGCTGACCAAAGAGGCATCCAACGCCTTGCTGAAGACGCTGGAGGAACCACCGCCGCATGTCGTCTTCATCCTGGCGACGACCGACCAGGAAAAGGTGCTGGACACGATCAGCTCCCGCTGCCAGACCTTCGTCTTCCACCGCTTCCCGGTCGATCTGATCGCCAACCACTTGCGCCGGATCTGCACCAACGAGGGGATCACCGCCGACGACGCCGCGCTGGTGGCGATCGCCCGCGCGTCCGGTGGCGCGATGCGCGACGCGCTCGGCCTGCTCGACCAACTCTCGTCGTATGGCGACGCCGAGGGCGGGATCACCGCCGACACGGTGCGCCAGATCCTCGGCGCGGGCGGCGGCGAGCAGGTGCTGACCCTCGTCGATGCGATCATGGCGGGGGACGCGGCGGCGGGGCTGCGCGCGATCAACGCGACGATCGACGATGGGGCCGATTCGCGCCAGTTCGCGGGGCAGATCGTCGAGTATCTGCGCGCCCTGCTCCACGCGGCGGCCTCGCCGAATCGCGCCCTGGACGAAGAGGTCGATACGCCGGTCGCGCCGGAGCATATCGCCGGGTTCACCCTCGGCGAGATCGCCGCGCTGGTGAAGCGGTTCAGCCAGGTCGATTACGGGATCCGCCACAGCGCCTACGGGCATCTACCGCTCGAACTCTGCCTGATCGACGCCGTCCTGGCCCGCACCGGCGAGGGACCCGCCGCGACCATCGCCGTCGCCGCGACCCCGCGCCCAGCGGCCACCCCGCCGCGCGCCCTGCCGAGTCGCCCGACCCCGGGCCGCCCGCCCGTCGCCGAGCCGCCCGCCGAGCGCCCCGCGCCGCCGGAGCGCCTGCCGACGCCGATCAGGCCGGATGCCACCGGGCCGCGCGCCGTGCCGACCCCGGAGGGCGCGCCGCCCGTCGAGCGCCCGGCTGTCCCGCCGCCGCCGATCCCCCGCGCGCCAGCGGACCAGCCGCGCCCGATCGTCGCGCTGCCGCCGACGCCGCCCCCGGTCGCGCCCCCCGCGCCGGTGGCGACCCCACCCGCGCAGGAGGCAACCGCCGCGCTGCCGGACATCCCGCTGGAACGGCTGCACGAACTCTGGCCGCGTATCCGCCAGGGGGTACGCGCGCTCAACCGGCGGATCGAGGCGCTGCTGGCCTCCACCGATCCGTACATGGTGACGGATGGCACCCTGACCCTCGTGGCCGCCTACGATTTCCACCGCAACGGCCTGAACAAGGACGACACCAAGCGCGTGATCGAGGAAGTGCTGGCGCAGGTGCTCGGTGGCCCGTATAGCCTCGCGTGCATCACGCAGGCCGAGGTCGCGGACCATCCGGTCCCCACGCCGTCGCCCGCGCCGCCGCGGACCCTCCGCGAAGAGCCCCCGCCCGTAGCGGTGGTGCCGACGGTGACCGCCGCCGCCACGACCGCGCCGACCGCGCCGCCACGGCAGGCCGCACCGCCCCCACCACCCGAGCCGGAGATGCCCGACGACGAGCCGCCGTGGGATATGCAGCCACCCGAGCCGGAAGTGCTGCCGGAGACGCGCCGCAGCGCTCCAACCCCATCGCCACGCCCGACGCCCCAGGCGCACCGCGAGAGCGAGTCGCCGCGTGCGGAATACTCGCCCCCGTCGATCGCCGGCGCCGATGATCGCTACATCACCGCGATCAAGAACATCTTTAATGCGGTCGAGGTGAAGGTGTAAGCGTCGCCCGCACTATCACTGCCAACAATGGGACAGAATCCAGCTATGTGCCACCCGCTTGAGTTAATGAGCGGGTAGCATATAGCCAAATAGAAGACTTTAGCGCGGTGCTGGAGTTGGAAATGCAATAATATGCGAATAGTATTCTGGATGTGCCGGTAAATAATGCGCGGTTAGCCAGATGGGCAGAAATCCGCCGCCAATTACAAGCACCCCGAGTATCAGCAGGCTGAAAATACTCCGACCAAGCGCATATCCATCACGCCAATCCAAGATAATGGCGAGCAAAGCAGCGACAACGGCTAATCCACCAAAAATGAGCGCCGATCGCCCGTGTAAAAACGAGGGTGAGATACCAGCAAAGATACCCATTATGCCGAGTATGAATACATACATACGTCGCGGTTCGGATGACGCCCGATAGTAACCACGTCGAGCGGCAATAATTACCAACGCGTCATCATCACGAACAATCATCGAATCTCACCTTTGTATAAAACATTGCACATGAAGCGCTTTCTCGACAGCTCCGTAATCCCAAAATCCCAATTGCAAGCCTAAACAACCAATAGCGCCTGAAAACCTTATCGCGATGAGCAGCAACACCATGATTATTACGACAAACGGACACATACTACCACCGTAGCAACTACATATAACATACAGTTGCACAAATCGATCCTCACCTATACGTACTAAACAATTAATGCCATCCCTGATAAGACAATGGTCCCGGGAGCGAAAAACTGCGCTGAAAGGTCGAACTCAGCTATAATCGTCGCCACTGGCGACGCCGGGTAAACATGAGGCGTAAGGGGAGGAGAACGGATGCCGCCGGGCCTGACCCCGCTCGAAGAAGATCTCCTGGCGGCGTTCGATCCCGGCGAGATCGTGGTCTATGCGGCGGGGCTCACCGCTGCGCTGAGCGACGCCGGGCGCGACCGGACCGTCGCGTTCATCCGCGCGCAACTCCGCACCTGGGGGATCACCTCGACCGCCGAGCGCTTCGACGCGCTCGTGAGCCTCCCCGGCGCGGCGCGGCTGAGCCTGGCGCGGCGCGATGCCCCGGTCCCCGCGCTGACCCTCCCCTATAGCCCCGCGACACCCGACGGCGGGCTCGTGGCCGAGTTGCGCGCCACCACCCCGGAGGAAGCGGCGGGGGCTGACCTGACCGGCTCAGTGGCGTTGGTCGATGGCCCGCCCGATTTGGCGCTCGTCGCCCTGCTCGCGGCGCGCGGGGCGGTCGCGCAGGTCTACATCAGCCCGAACGAGACGCTGAAGCCGACGGCGGTGCCGGACCTGTGGGGTGGCCCCGCCGCCACCCCGGCGATGGTCATCGGGCGCGCGGCGGGCGAGGGGTTCCTGGCCCTCTGCGCGGCGGGCGCGACACCGGTGCGTCTCAGCGTCGAGGCGGCCTGGACGACCGAGCGCCTGACCCTGCCGGTCGCGACGATCACGGGTGCCGACGAGCCGGACGATTTCTTGCTGCTCGGCGTCCCCGGCCCCTCGCCGGACGATGGTGTCGAAGCCGCCGCCTGCCTCCTCGAACTCTGCCGCCTCCTCGCCGGTCACGCCGGGCGTTTGCGGCGCGGCGTGCGCTGCGTCTGGTGGCCGGGCGGCGCGGCACCGGCGGCGGGGCCGGTCTGGTACACCGAACACGCCTGGGAAGGGCTGCGCCAGCACGCCATCGGGTATGTCGAACTCCACCCGCCGAAACGGCGCGGCGGCAAGGCACTAAGTGCCTGGTCGGGGCGCGGGCTGCGCGCCTTCGCGGACGTGGCGCTGCGCGAAGGCGGGGTGCGGGCGATCAGTTGGGCCGACGAGCCCGCGCCACCGAGCGATGCGCCCTTCGCGCGACTCGGCCTGCCGACGATCCGCCTCGCGGCGGCGCAGGCGGGCGGGCTCGGGGCCAGTATCCCGCTGCTGGCGCGGCTCTGCACCTCGCCGCTCCTCCCGTTCGAACCCGCCGCCCTGTCGCGGACGGTTGAAACGCGGGTGCGCGCGGTCCTCGACGCCACCGCCGGACGACTCGAACTCGCCCCCTTAGGCACGCACGCCGCGGCGTTCCAGGGGGCGATCGAGCGCTTGCAGATCGCCCTGCTGCACATCGCCCAGGGCGAATCCCCCAACTATGAGGAAGGGGTAGCGCTCGGCAATCGCCTCTTGCGCCGACTCAACGGGCTTCTGCTACCGACCCTCTGGCATCCCGGCGACCCCTACGAAACCCCGCCGAGCGGGGCGGCCTACCCGTTCCCCGGCCTCGACGCGGTCGGCCTGTTCCTCGACTCCGATGGCACCGACATCGCCGAGACGATGCGCCCGCGCGCCACCGCCATCCGTGAGCGCAACCGCGCCCTCGAC
Organism: Thermomicrobiales bacterium; assembly: GCA_036563365.1. Classification (GTDB taxonomy): domain Bacteria; phylum Chloroflexota; class Chloroflexia; order Thermomicrobiales; family CADCWN01; genus CADCWN01. Next base: position 5,475 of record DATCMP010000129.1, on the reverse strand, counting down.
GCGCTCGACGCCGCCACCGCCGCGATCGATGACGCGCTGACCGACCTGCGGCAATTGGGCTTCGGCTGAGGCGCGACGAATGAACTCAAAATCTCGTTCTGCTCACAAAAGCCTATGCAAACATCGTATTACAAAATATACTATGCAGACAATGGAGGTATACTCATGAAAGATGTGACGATTTCTGCACGTATTCCAGAGGAACTGAGCGATCAGCTTTCCACCCTTGCCCAGGCATTACGCCGTAATCGTTCTTGGGTGATCGAGGAGGCGCTACGTGGCTACATCGCCTCAGAAACAGAATTCCTCGAAGCTGTTGACGAAGGCTTACGTGCCGCTGAGAGTGGTGATGTAGTTGAACACGAGGCGGTCAACGCGATTATGGCCGAGCGACGGCAGCGATTATTAAAAGCCCTAAATCGCTAATGCGTATCTTCTGGACCACTTCGGCGATCCGCGACTTGACAGGAATCTTTGATTACCTTGCGTTGCGCGATCCTGATACCGCGTTGCATACAGATACCATTATACGTGAGGCCGTTGAGCGACTAGAAGAATTTCCTCATCGTGGTCGCCCAGGCAAGCGCGAAGGCACGCGTGAACTCATCGTAAGGGGATTAGCATATCTTGTGATCTATACAGCGGGAGAGTCCCGCGTCACTATCCTACGTATACTGCACGCCGCGCAGGATTGGTCCGGGCGAAGGTGAAATGATGCAACCAACCCCACGCCCCCGCCGCCCCCTCGACGGCCTGCTCGTCCTCGACCTGACCTTGTTCCTCTCCGGGCCATTCGCGACGCAGATCCTCGCGGGGCTCGGCGCGCGGGTGATCAAGATCGAGCAGCCGGGTCTCGGCGACCCGATCCGGGGGACGCCGCCATACTACGGCCCGCGCGGGATTCATAGCGCGCGACGAGAGGCGGGCGATCTCTCCCTCTCAGTCCTGAAGCGCAACCGCAACAAGGAGAGCGTCACGCTCAACCTCAAGACGGAGGCGGGGCGGGCGATCCTGCACGATCTCGCGCGGCGGGCCGATGTGGTGGTGGAGAACTTCGCGCCGGGGGTCGCCGCGCGGCTCGGGATCGGCGAGGCGGCGCTGCGGGCGATCAATGAGCGCCTGATCTATTGCTCGATCTCCGGCTTCGGCCAAGAAGGGCCGTATCGCGGCCTGCCCGCCTACGACATCGTCGTGCAGGCGATGAGCGGATTGATGACCTCCACCGGCGAGCCCGATGGCCCGCCGACCCGCAACGGCCCCTCGTTCGCCGACCTGACGGCGGGGCTCTACGGGACGATCGGGATCCTCGCGGCCCTCCATCAGCGGGGCAAGGAACCGACCGGGCGGGGCCAATGGGTTGATGTGGCGATGCTCGACAGCCTCTTTTCCCTCGTCTTTGATGAAGCGTTGGACGTGCAGACGGCGCGCGGCGGCTCACCGCGCACCGGCAACCGTCGCCCGCGCCTGACCCCGTTCGGCGTCTACGAGGCCGCCGACGGCTTCATCGCGATCTGCGCGGTCACCGATGCCCAGGTGGCGGCCCTCTTCCGCGCGATGGGACAGCCCGAGTTGGTGGGCGACGCACGCTACGCGACGTTGGAGTCGCGCGTCGAGCGGGCCGTGGAGGTTGACCGATTGGTCGAGGCATGGACCCGCCCGCGCACCAGGGCCGATCTCTGGCAGACGCTCGAAGCGGCGCATATCCCCGCCGGGCCGGTCGCGGAGATCGCCGAACTCTTGGCCGATCCGCAACTCCGCGAGCGCACGATGATCACCCCGCTCCCCCACCCGACCCTCGGCCCCGCGCCGGACGCGGTCGCCGCCGGGCTGCCGATCAAATTCTCGCGCGCCGAGGCCGCGCTCGATCGGCCAGCCCCGATCCTCGGCGCGGATAACGAGCGGGTCTACGGCGAATTGCTCGGGCTGACACCCGCACGCCTCGCGGCATTGCGAGAGCAGGGGATCATCTGAGAGGATGCGCCGACGGTACAGGGAGGGTGAAGATGGAGACGAAACGGAACCCGGCGATCGAGGCGGCGCGCGCGCGGCTATGGGGGACGATCGAGGCACGGCAAGATGAGCTGGTCGGCCTGGTTGCCGACCTGGTACGCCGCCCGAGCCCGCTCGGCCAGGAGGCGGCGGCGCAGGCGTTCGTGGCCGATCACCTGCGCGCGTCCGGGCTGGCGACCGAGGCGTGGGACCTCGATGAAGGGGTCAGGGCGCTGCCCGAAGGGGGCGATAGCGGCGTCCCCTTCGCCGGGCGACCGAATGTCGCGGGGACAGCGCGCGGCGCGGGCGGGGGGCGCTCGCTAATCCTCAACGGCCACATCGACGTCGTCAGCCCGGAGCCGGTCGCCGCCTGGACGCACGATCCGTGGGGCGCGACGATCGTGGGCGGGCGGATGTACGGGCGCGGGGCGTTCGACATGAAGAGCGGCATCGCGCTCAACCTCTTCCTCGCCCGCCTGTTGCGCGACCTCGAGATCGGGCTGGCGGGCGACCTGATCGTGCAGAGCGCGATCGAGGAGGAATGCACCGGCGTCGGCTCGCTCGACCTGAGCCGCCGCTACCGCGCCGCCGCCGCCGTGGTGACCGAGCCGGAGTGCGGTCGCTTCACCTGGGCGCACATGGGCGTCCTCTGGTTCCGCGTGGCGATCGTCGGCAAATCGGCGCACGCGATGATCGCCACGCAGGGTGTCAACGCGATCGTTAAGGCGATGCCGATCATCGCCGCGTTGCTCGATCTCGAACGCCAACTCAATGAGACGGTCCACCCGGCGTGGGCGGGGGTCGAGCACCCGGTCAACCTCAACGTCGGCGTCATCCGTGGCGGCGACTGGCCGAGCACCGTCCCCGGTGCCTGCGAACTCCATTGCCGCCTCGGCTTCTTCCCCGGCCAGACCCCCGCCGCGATGCACCGCCTGATCGAGGCGACGATCGCGGCGGCGGCGAACGCCGACCCCTGGCTCCGCGAGCACCCGCCGGTCGTCACCTACGACGGCTTCCAGAGCAGCGGCTCGATCGTGTCGCTCGACGAGCCGTTCGTACAAACCCTCGGCCACTGGCACCAGCGCGTGACCGGCGAGCCGATGCAACCAGTCGTCGGCACGTCGATCAACGACATGCGCTATTTCAACTTCGTCGGCATCCCGGCGGGGTGCTACGGCGCGACCGGCGGCAACGGCCATGCCGCCGACGAATGGCTCGACCTGGCCTCGCTCGTGCCGACCGCGAAGGCACTGGGCGGCTTCCTGCTGGAATGGTGCGGCGTCGCCGATTGAGGGAGAGGGGAAACGGATGGAGCGCAGCTTCGCGGCCACGATCGCCCGGGTGCTCATCGGGCGACACCCGCTGCTGAAGACCCTGAAGGAGAAGCAGGATTCGCCCGACGGCGCGTATCTCGTCTCGGAGCCGGTCGCCTCGGTAACGGTGACGCTGGAAGGGCTCGCCGGGGACCGCCACGCGGGGATGACGCGCCGCGCCGACGCCCGCGTGCCGTTCTACCCGCGCGGCACCGAGATTCGCAATAGCCGCCAGGTGTCGCTCGTTTCGGAGGAGGAACTGGCGGAGTTGGCCGACGCGCTCGGCGTGCCGACGATCGATCCGGCCTGGCTCGGCGCGAACCTCGTCACGCGGGCGTTGCCGCGCCTATCGCGCCTCCCACCGGGCACGCGCCTCTTCTTCCCCGACACGGCGACCCTGGTCATCGCCGACGAGAATCACCCCTGCGTCTTCCCCGGCAAGGCGCTCGCGCACCATAACCCCGACGTGCGCGGGATCGGCGCACGGTTCGTCAAGGCGGCGCACGGTCGTCGCGGCCTCGTGGCTTGGGTCGAGCGCGCGGGTACGATCACCGCCGGGGACACGGTGACGGTGGCGTTGCCGCCACCGGTGGAATATGCGTTGGCGTAGGGTGGCCCGGATAGCCCCGGATTGAAATCCGGGGCGTTCTTACGGCAGCGTCAGCGCACTCCCGGTCGGCTCGGGTAACTGCCCCTGCGCCGGTGAGGCACCGGTGAGTTGCGCGCCGAAGACGATCTTGGGGTAGATCAGGGTGCCGCCGCTGAACGCGCGGATGGTGATCGGCACGCCGACCGGATCCCAGCGATGGAACCACGCGGCATCATCGGGCAGCAGCTGGATGCAACCGTGGCTGGCGGGCATCTTGCCGATATGATCGCGGCTGTAGGTTTTCACCCCCGCGGGGTCAACGGTGTACGGCGCGCCGTGGATCAGGATATCGCCATTCCACTCACCGCCTTCGAGGCGATCGGTGAAGAGCCAATAGCCGAGATCTTGGGTGGTGCCGAACGACTCGAACGTCCCCCAGAATTCGCCGACGCGACCGTTCCAGGTCGGCGTCTGGGTCTTGCGGACCCCCGGCCAGCCGGTGCTGATCGGCAGTTGGCGCACCAACACCTCGCCCTCGTAGATCAGCATCAACTGCTTATCTTGCGAAACGATAATCTGCGCCCTCGCCTTGTCGGGGAACTGCTCAGTCTCACGCCCGAGGGAAACGCCCGAGAGGGACACCATCCCCAGGGCGATCGCCAGGACAAGGCCCAGTCGCGTCATTGACTCTGTCACTCCTCTGTGGGCAGGTTATTGGCGGACCATGCCCACATCCTCACTCACTGCGCGATCATTGTAGCGGGAAGATGATCACCTCCGCAATCAGTACGTACGCCCAATATGGCCTATATCGCGCCCATACGGACGAGGGTAGTGGATGTGGAGGATACAATGCTCATTGCACACCCGCTTTCGTCGCTTCCGAACAGAGGAAACGGTCATACCAGTTGACAATCTCGTCGAGTCGCTGGAGCCGATGCGCGGGCTTGCCGTTGCGCGACATCCCGTGACTCTCGCCGGGGAACCTGATGAAGCGGGTCGGGACGCCGCGCAGGTGCAAGGCGGTGTACAGCTGCTCCCCCTGCTCGATCGGGCAGCGATGGTCCTCCTCCTGGTGCAGGATCAGGGTCGGCGTGGTGAAGTTGGCGGCGTACATGATCGGCGAGAGGCGTAGATACCGTTCGGCCTCCTCCCAAGGATTGCCGAACTCCGGCACGTTGCCGAGGTGGAAGAGGTCGCTGGTCCCCCAGAAGTTAAGCAGGTTGGCGATCGAGCGCATCGAGATCGCCGCCTTGAACCGGTCACTGTGGCCGATGATCCAGTTGGTCATGAAGCCGCCATACGAGCCGCCGCCGACCCCCAGCCGCTCGGGATCGGCCTCGCCCCGCGCCAGGACGTGATCGATGCCCGCGAGGAGATCGGGCAGATCTTTCTCGCCCCAACAGGCCGCGAGTTCCTTGGCGAACGCCTCCCCACGCCCGCTGCTGCCATGCGGATTGAGGTACAGCACCCCGTAGCCGCGCGCCGCCAGGAACTGGAACTCGTGCATGAAGGCGTTGCCATACTGCCCGTGCGGCCCGCCGTGAATCATCAGCACCAGCGGGTATTTACGCCCCAGTTCGC
>DATCMP010000125.1:0-6262 GCA_036563365.1 Thermomicrobiales bacterium | reverse complement strand
GAGCGGTCGTTCTTCGTTTTCGGCCACAAGATGTGCTATTGCCAGCGTTGCTGCGCGATCTATAGCGGCATCTTCCTGTTCGGCCTGCTCTACCCACTGGCTTCGCGGATCAAGCAGCCGCTGCGCTGGCGCTGGATGTTCCTGCTCTGGCTGCCGATGGCGCTCGATGGCTTCACGCAGCTCTTCGGCTTGCGCGAGAGTAACTGGCAGTTGCGCGTCATCACCGGCACCCTCTTCGCCCTATCCTGTGTCTGGGTCGCCTTCCCCTACCTCGATCGCGCGTTCAGCGAGATGCGCCGCGATCTGGAAGCGCGGTTCCGCCGCGTCGAGCTACAGGCGGTCGGCGGCGATTAGTCCCGCCGCGGGGGTCCATTCGTCCACAAAAAGGGGTCATGGCGATGCAGCAATTTGAGCCTCGTGGCACGGTACATGCATCGTTGTTCGGCGCGACGGAGGGTGTCCTGCTCCTCGCTGCCGCGGTTGAATCAGTCCTGATCGCTGGCCTTGCCCTTCTGCTCAGTCGTGTGGGAATCGGTAGTGTCGTTGGGGCGCTTTTCTTGCGCCTGAATGATCTGCTATTGGGTCCATTCGGGCTGCTGTACTCGTCTGCCGGGGGGGCGGGGGCGACTATCGGGCGTCAGGCGGTGGCAGTGTTCGGATATGGCCTCTTCTTCCTCTTGATTATTGGTGGGGTGTCCTGGCTCGACCGACGGCACGTGTTCTACTAGAGGGCGAGATGCGGGCGGCCAGGTGCCGCCCCAGCGATCCCTCTCGCCTAGTGGTCGTGTTGCAGGATCTGAGACAACCCCGGCAGATACCGAGCGGGGGGGATTTTTCGTGCATAAGAATGAATTTATCAGACAGGTGGCGAAGGAGAGCGGCTTGCCGCAAACCACCGTCGCACAGGTGCTGGGGGCGGCGGTGCGCGTGGTGGCGCGTTCGCTCGTGGCGGGGCAGAAGGTTGTCTGGACCGGCTTCGGCACGTTCGAGATGCGTCGGCGCAGCCGGCGGCACGGGATCAACCCGCAGACGCGCGAGCGGATCACGATCGACTCGACCCTGACCCCCGGATTCACCGCCTCATCGACCTTCAAGGATCGCGTCCTCGATCAGCTCGGTGCCGAGTCGAACGATGAGGGGGCGGAAGTGCAAGAACTGCGACCGCTCAAGGCGAGTGCCTGAGTCATCCCCTGCGCGACGTGGTATTCTGTAGGCGTTGAGCCGCCTCCGGCTCCATACTTGACAGGTGCTTGCGTCAGAAAGGGATGTGGGAAGTACGATGAATAGCTTGGCCCGCAATACGGTTCGGGGCGTCCTGGGGATTGTGATGGCGGCGGCGGCCAACTGGCTGGCGAACTACATCGTCGATCGGATCTTTGGCCCGGAAGAAGAGTATCAATAGCCGCGAACGCGCGACGCGGGCGATGGGACGCGATCCGGTGGAGTCGACCGAACGGCCTGCTACGATGCTGCCGCCGATCGCTGGTCCGGTCGCGTCCCGATCTGCAAGCGCCGATGCACCGCTCCTCCTGGTCGTCGTCCTCAATCCCAGTACCGGGCGCTTCCGCGCCAACGACCTCCTCCGCTTGCTCGAACACGAATTGGGCAGCAGTTACGCCCTCCATCTGATTGAAACGTCACCGGAACGCGATACCGCCGTTGCCGTGCGTGCCATCGCCGATGCGGCTGCCGTGGTCCTGGCCTGCGGCGGCGATGGCACGGTGAATGCCGTCGCCTCCGGGCTGATCGGCCATCATACCCCGCTGGCGATCCTCCCCGGTGGCACGACCAACATCATCGCCCAGGGGCTCGGTATCCCCGCGGACCCGCTGGCCGTCTGCCAGCTTCTGCGCGGTGATGCCCTGACCGTGGCGCTCGATGTCGCGCAGGTCGGCGAGCATTTCCTGCTGCACATGGGTGGGGCGGGGTACGACGCGCATCTGATGGGGATGACCAATCGCGCGGCGAAACGCGGGTTTGGCCTGGGGGCGTATCTGGTCTTCGGCGCGCGCGGGCTGCTCGATCAGCCGATCGTCGATTTCACGATTCTGATCGATGGCCGCACCATCCGCGAGCGCGGCTGGATGGCCCTGGTGGCGAATGGCAGCGACGTGTTCACGCGGGGGCTTCGGCTCGGCCCGCATATCAGCACGACCGACGGGATGCTCGACCTCGTCCTCTTCACCGCGCCCGGTTTCCTCGACGCGGCGGCGTCCTTCCTCTCGATCCTCGTGCGGCGCTACCGGTCGCCCTATCTGCGCTACGAGCGGGGCAAGCAGATCGAGATCCATGCCGATCCGCCCTTGCCGGTCGACTTCGATGGCGATCCGGTCGGTACGACGCCGTTCATCGCCGAAGTCTTGCCCGCCGCGTTGAAGGTGCTGGTGCCGCCACCCGGTAACGGTCGCTTAATCGGACCCTGGCTGCGCCGCAACCTCGCCAATCTGCTCCCCTCGCCGGGAGCCGCGACGGTCTTCCCCTCGGAATACTGACTACTAACTGGGCGTCACGCGGTGCTCACCAATTTACGCCCCTTTGCCACCAGCCGCAGCCCAGAGCGCTTGCCCCGCCGCATGGGCCGTCCACGGCGCGGCGGCGGTACTGAGTGTCCTGGCACGTTCGCGTAGCCGCTCGGCGTAGCGGGCGTAATAGGCGGCGGTGAAGGCGACCGCGCCGAGGCCGGGGATCTGGTCGGCGATCAGTTCATCGAAGAACGGGTAGATCTCGGGGCGGAGGGCGGCGAGGACGGCGGAGGCGGTCGCCGGGCCGACCCCGGCGAGCTGCGCGATCCGGGCGAGCGGTTTGCGGGTGTCCGGGAGGAGCGCGAACCCTTCCGTGCTGAGGCGTACGACCTCGTCCGGGTCGTTGCCGCGCACGAGGACCAGATTGCGCGCGCGCCAGACGCCGCGCTTCATCTTCCACTCGGTCACCCGCACCAGTTCCTCATGGGTGATCTGGTGCGGCGAGCGCGCGGCGATCTGCCGCGGGAATTCCTCGCGATACCACGCGTCGAGCTCGGCGAGGCGCGAGACGCCCTGGGCAGCAACAACGTCGGGGTACGTCGCCAGCGCATCCGCCCAGGCGTGCGGGTCGTCGTTCGCCCAGAGTGTGCTCATCGTTCACTGCTCCCTACATGGTGGTGTTCTTGGTGGATACTCCTCCGGGTATGGGGTGGAGGCGGGGGAAGCGTAACAGTCGATCGGTAGGCAGTCGTCGGGGACCGGCGCTAGATGGTCTGCGCCGTAGTCGGGGGTTGCAATCCCGGCTAAGGGCCGCGGCCACGAAACCCGCCTACGCGGACCGGGGCCGCTGAGAAGTATCGCTATTGCAATCAGGCACGGCGTTAGCCCGAAACCGCGCGTATTTCAGTAGGCTTTTTGGCCGCAGCTACCTCCTTACCCCGACCGAATCAGGTCGTTACTCCCCCGCCGCTATCGGCTCGATGGCAATGTACGCTCGCGCCATCGTCCTCCCGGTGTGGTTCATCTGCCGCATGAGTTGCTGGCGTTGTTCGCCATATTTCGCGTGTAAGGCGGCTTCGGCTCGCTCCGCTTCGGCTCCGCCGAGGATACGCCCCCGCGCGCTCAGCGCTGGCCCGAGTGGTTCCCCGATCCGGGTGCTCGGCGCGATGGTCACACGCTCGTCGGCGCGGAGGCGCTTGACCTTGCCCGCTTCCGGGCCGGTTTGGAAGAAGAGGCAGCCCTCCCCATTGGCGAACCAGACGGTGGTCGGCACCGCCACGCCCGAGCGGCGAAAGGTGTGCACGAGGATGAACTGCTGGTCGCTCAGCGCCGCGAAGTCTGCGGCGGTCGCGGCACCTGCTGTCTCGTCGTTGTTCGCTGCGGTCATCGTTAATCCTCTTCGTCGTTCGTGGGGGTACGTACACACGCGCCTGCCGTGGCGCGCGGGATTGCTCGTGCCGTCGTATTTTCGCACATGGCCTGTCCCCCGGCATGCGACGCGCAGGCCGGGGGACAGGGGCGAGCGGCTGGGCCGAACTGTCTGGGCTCAGATGTCGAGTTGGCGCAGGAGGAGCAGCGCCTCGTCGGTCGTGATCTCGCCGCCGCGCAACGCCTCCAGGATTTCGAGCCGGGTCTGGTCGCCGGTCGGTCGCTCCTGGGCGGCACTGGTCGCCGTTGCGTCGGGCGTTGGGGTTTCGACCGATGGTGCTGGTAGCAGAGTCGGCACCTCGGTGTCGGTCCCGGCCTCCGTCGCCGCTGTCGCGCGCATCGTGTCCGCCGAAGCGGCGCTGGCGGCTGGTGTGGTATTGCCCTCATGGCCGACTATCGCGTCCTCGGCATGGAGTGGGATAGTCGGCAACTCGGGTGGTGGCGGTGGTGTCGGTGTCTCCGGTTGCAGCGGCAACTCGGGCGGCTGTGGGATCGTCGGTGGCGTCGGCGGGGCCGGTGCCGTGGCTGCGGTCGGTGGCGTCGGTGCGGTGGCACCGGCGGGCCACAGTTCCGAATCCGGCCAGCCGTGCCCATCGCCGGGCACCGCTGCCCGTGCCTTCGGCGCGGTCGCAGGCTGGGCCGACCTTGCCTCGTCGTTCGCCTGCGCGGTCGTACCCGGACGCGGGGACTCGTTGGCATCGCTGCGGCCCGGTCGCAGGGTCACGTCGCCGCTGACGGTGCGGATACGCAGGCGGGTTTCGCCGGTGGCGGCGGTGGCCGGATCGCCGATCAGGTATTCCCAGCGGTTGCGACCGCGCCGCCGCTCGCGCTGCCGATCGGGGCCGCGCCGCTCCCGATGGAGGTCGATCCGCATCCCCGGCATCCGCACCGCCTCGTCGTCGATCCGCAGGAAGCCGCCGACATCGATCCCCTCTTTGCCGATCCGCAGCCCCGGGAGATCGATCTCCGGGCCGTGGAAGCCGCCAAGCCCGTGGAAGCCCCCGTGGCTACCCTCGTCGTCATCGTCGTCCATCGCCGCGCGCCAGTCCTCGTCGGAGCGCTGGTAGGGGAGGGCGCACTGGAACGCGCCGCTGACGGTACGCCCGCTGAGGATCGCGCTGAGGCCCGGTTGCGGGCGCAGGGTGATGTCGCCGCTGACCGTGCGTACCTCGTACTCGCCGGACGCCAACGCTGCCTCGATCAGGCATTCGCCGCTGGTCGTGTTGAGGTAGAACCCGTTCAAGCGGCTTTCGCGCACCAGCAGGGTCCCGCTGTGGCTCTTGAACCCGACCTGGCCGACGAGGTCTTCTCCCTGCGCGTCGCCGCTCAACGTCTGGATGACCAGGTTGCCATCGACGCCGCGCATCGTCACGTCGCCGCTGGCGGTGTTCACCGAGACCGTCCCGGTGATGTCGCCGAGACGCAGGCTGCCGCTCGCCGACTTGACGGAGAGGTTCCCGCCGACACGGGCGCAGTCGATATTGCCGCTCGCCGACTGCGCGACCACCGAACCTTCGATCCTCCCGACCTGGATCGCCCCGCTCACGGTGGTGAGGGCCACGTCGCTGCGACGGGGGACGGTGACTTCGAGGCGCACCCGATCGACGTTGTTGCCCAGCGTCTTCATCGCCGCGAGGGTGTCGATCATCTCGCCGAGGTTGTCGAAGATCTCGCTGCGGCTGCCGTCGAAGCGGTTACCATCGAATGATTTCTTGATCCGCCGGATCTGCCGCTGGATGTCGTTGACGGGCCGTACCTTGATCGCGATCTCGCCATTGAGCCGGGTCTGAAGCTCCGCGACGAGTTCGACCGGCACCGTCTCGCCATTCGGCTTGACGGCCCGGACGATCACCGCATCTGTCTCGGCATCACCGAGGACGCGCAGCGCGCCATTGATCATCGATACGGTGACGCGCGGCGTCTCGCCGACCCCGACGGTGATCCGTTGCGCCCCATCGAGTTGCTGGCGCTCATCGGTGCCGCGTTCTGCTTCCGGTAGTCCCATGATCCGCTCCTTCCAGTGATTCGCTATGCCGAGTTGACGTTGTTCGCGTCTTACCCTTCCCCGCAGCGCTCCGTTCATCCATCGCGAGCATACCAATGTGTGTCCGGGCGGCTCATGCGTTCGCTCCTGCCGATTGCGGTTCCTGTGCAGGCTTGTCGATCTGCTTGTCCATTTGGTGAAAGATCGGATTGAAGAGCATCGCCACGGTGCAGATCAGGAATGAGACGGCGACCAGGAGATAGACCGGTCGTAGCCCCACGCGATCGAGCATGATGCCGCCGATGACGACCCCGACTGGCATCGCCATATTCGCCCCCGCTGAGATTGCCCCGAAGACCCGCCCACGGAGGGCGGCGGGCACCCGCTC
>DATCMP010000119.1:0-2035 GCA_036563365.1 Thermomicrobiales bacterium | reverse complement strand
TTGAGATCGGCCATCGCGGCGCGCAGAGCCGCTTCGAGGCTCTGCCCCAGCTGCATGGCATGGACGACGCTGCGCGCGGTGGCGCAGCGGATCGTCATCTCGCCCCGCCCGGTGCAGGCGGCGGCCCCGTGGCGATTGTCGGCGTAATTGCCCGCACCGATCGTCGGCGTGTCGCCCATCCGGCCGGGATATTTCCAGGCCCAGCCGCTCGTGCTGACGCCGCAGGCGATATTGCCCGCCCGATCCAGGGCGAGAAAATTGACCGTCTCGGTCGGGCGTTCGGGATCGACCGCCCGGCTCGCGATCCCGGCGAGATCGAGCATGCGGTCGAGGGTCGCCGGATCAACGCCGGTATCCTCTTCGAGGCGTTGCGCCCACTCGTCCCGCGCCTCCGGGGTGAGGAGATCGATCGTCGGCTGGCCGATCTCGCGCGCCAGCCGCTCCGCGCCGAGCCCGGCGATGAGGACGTGGGGCAGGCGTTCCAACACCGCCCGGGCAACCCGGATCGGGTGCTCGTAGCCGCGCAGGGCCGCGACCGCGCCCACGTCGCGCGTCGCCCCATCCATCAGCGAGGCTTCCAGTTCGACCTCGCCCAGCAGATTGGGTAGCCCGCCGAGGCCGACCGTGTGATCATCGCGGTTGCTCTCCACCGGTTCGATCCCGGCGATGACTGCGTCGATCGCGCTCCCCCCGGCGCGCAGGATTTCCATCGCCTGCTTGATCCCGACCGCGCCGTTCTTGCTCGTAATCAGGATCATCTCCCCCCCTTCGTCCGCAACGCCGCCCGAGCGTTGCACCATCCCCCAGCTTCGTACCACCGCAGCAACTGTAGGGAGAAACGGTATCGAGGGCGTCAGTAAGGTCAATAGTTTGGTGAACGTTTTTCAATACAGAGGTTGGCTGGGGTTGCATGGTTCGATGTGGCGGTGCGTGTTCAACCGGCAGGGCGACAGATTCACCGGCTTGCACGAGGCGCATGGTGCAAATATCCCCGCGTAAGGCTATGGTACATCCACGCCGAATACGGCAACGTGTGAATGTCATCGCGCCAACCGGCGCCCGTTTCACCCAACGCCTCGAAGTGTCATGGCATTATTCTTGCCGTTTTACCGTCGGCACCCTAACGACCGTATCCAACACGCACATTATCCCAAGGCAAAGAGGGGACCGGATGATGCACGTATTGATCGCGGAGAGTGATTCGAATATGGCAACGTTGGTCGGTGAGAGTGTGCGGACCCTCTGGGGGAACAGCACCATCACGACCGTCACCGACGGGCAAGCGGCGCTGCGCGCCTTCGCGATGGAACGACCGCGCCTCGCTATCCTCGAGAGTATGATGCCCTCACCCGATGGCCTGGCGCTTTGTCGCCACTTCCGTCAAGCCGATGCCGATTTGCCGATCCTGATGTTGAGCATGAGCGCGAGCGTACTCGATGAGGTCCGCGCGTTCGATGCCGGTGCCGACAATGTTCTTCCTATGCCATTAGACCCGCGCGTCCTCGTCGCGCGTCTGCGCGCACTCGCCCGTCGCATGGAGCGACCGGGCAAGCTGAGCGCGGGGCGGGCGACGGATAGCGTGCGGGTCGGCAAGATCGCGATCGATTTCCTCCGACGACAAGTTCACATCGATGGACGAGCGGTTGAGTTGAGTCCGACGGAATATGTGCTCCTCGAAGCACTCGCCAGGAATATCGGACAACTGATGCCCCATCGGACACTCCTGGAGTATGTCTGGGGTTCGGCGTATGCCAATGAGACGCGCTATCTGAAAGTCTTCATAAATCGGTTGCGCCGCAAGCTGGGCGACGACGGCCAGTCATCGGTGTATATCGAAACCCATCGTGGACAAGGTTACCGCTTCAGTGCCACGAGCTGACGTACATGTCACAGCCGGTTGCCCTTCCAAACCTCATAAAGATGCTCTCATGATCCCCGAACGAGATCTCGTTCGGGGTTGGCCTAGGCACGGCCGGGGATAGCACCCACCCGGATCGCCGTCCGCACCACATCCGGTGCTCTGCGTGCTTGGTCA
>DATCMP010000115.1:0-2868 GCA_036563365.1 Thermomicrobiales bacterium | reverse complement strand
GTGAGCCAGGCGTGCGGCGCGCAATTGATCTGCTTGCGCGCGGCCAGGTCGGCGATCTGTTTGCCGACGGTGAGGCCGCCGCAGCGCGACAGGTCCGGCTGGAGGACATCGACCCGGCCTTCGTCGGCCAGGCGCGCGAAGTCGGCGTAGCCCGCCAGTTGCTCGCCCGCAGCGGTGCGGAGGGTGGTGGTGTGCGCCGCGAGTTCCCCGTAGCCCGCGAAATTCTCGGGGTGCAGGAAATCTTCCAGCCAGAAGACGTCGAGTTCTTCCAGGTGGCGGATGACGCGGATCCAATCTTTCAGCGAGCGTTCGCGAAAGGGCGCAGCCTTCGTCACACCGTACCAGCCCGCATCGACCATCAACGTCACGTCGGGGCCGGCCTCCGCGCGGGCTGCTTTGACCAGCGCGACGTCGAGCGCGACATCCTGCCCAAAAACGCCCCAGCCGAACTTGATCGCGCGGAAGCCGCGCTCGCGGTACTCGGCGACCGCTTCCTGCATCGCCGCCGGGGTCGGGCGGAAGAGGGTCGAGGCGTAGACGTTGACCCGCTCGCGGTATCGTGCGCCGAGCAGCTTCCAGACCGGCACACCGAACGCCTTCCCGGCGATATCCCACAGGGCGATGTCCGCGCCGGAGATCATCTGCATCCCCGCGCCCTGCCGCCCGTAGTAAGCCAGGAAACGGTACATCTTCTGCCAGAGCCGTTCGCGTTCGAGCGGGTCTTCGCCGATCAGCGCCGCCCGCAACGACTCGAAGCCGACCACGCCGCCGGACGGGGCCTCGACGATTGCCTTGCCGACGTGGGGTTGGGTCTCGATGTCGGACCAGCCGGTGATCCCCTCGTCGGTGCTGATCTTGATCAGCGAGACGAACCGGACGCCGTGCGCCTCCGCGGCCACCAGCGGATCGGCGTAATCTTTGCCTGTGTCGAGGATGATCGCCTCGACATCGGTGATCTTCATCGGTCTACCTCCGTCTGGCCGGCACGTTCTGCTCCGCCAACGCCTGTCGCCCCTAGCTGAGCCCGAGGAGCGCGAAGGCGTCGCGCGCCAGCAACTCCTCGATCGTCTTCTCCGTGACCTGTGGCAGGCCGCTCTGGCCGGTCACGGCGTTGGCGTGGCGCAGGCCGTTGATCGAATCCTGTGCGGTAGTGAACGGGTAATCGGTGCCGAAGAGGAGTTTGTGCGTGACCTGGTACTCCTGCGCGGCGATCAGCATGGTGTAGAACTGCCAGGGGCGATAGTAGAGGGCCGAGATGTCGGCGTAGACGTGCGGGTGTTTGCGGATGACGACCAGGCACTCCTCGCAGAATGGGTGCCCGACATGCGCCAGGACCATCCGCAACTCCGGGTAGCGCATCGCCACCTCATCGAAGAGCCACGGGCGGGTGAACTCCAGCGGTGCCATCCGGTTATAGGTGGTGCCGCTATGGAAAAGGATCGGCAATCCGTTTTCCTGGCAGTAGGCGTAGATCGGATCGCAGCGCGGATCGCGCGGGTCGAATCCGGCGTACATCGGCCCCATCTTCACCCCGACGAGGCCGAGTTGTTCGATCCCCTCGCGCAGCTCATCCAGACAACCGGGCTGCGTTGGGTCACAGGCTGCGAAGCCAACCAGCTTTTCGGGTGCCCGGGCGACAAAGTCGGCCACGTAGTGATCCGGCACCCAGTAGCCGGTGCGCCGCGCCTTCATCCCGAAGACCGCCACGCGCGAGAACGGGGCCATGTCGGCCATGAACGTGTCAAAGCGAACCGTCAGATCGAAGGCGTAGCCGCGCGAGATCTCGGCCTCGCGGATCGTCGCCGCCTCCATGTGCAGCGCCTGATCCCAGGTGTGCGCGTGGATATTCTGCATCGCTCCCCTCACTTGGCCTCGCGGGCGCGCCGCTAGAGCACCCCATAACGGGCAAAGACGTCGCGGAGGTAGTCGCCGCGTTCGAGGTCGGCGCGGGTGTTGTTCTCGCCGCTGACCTTCGCGCGGGCGCGCTCGACCACCTCGGTCGCGATCTGGCTTGGGATGACAACGATCCCATCGACATCCGCGAAGACAATATCGCCCTGATTGACGATCACCCCGCCGCAATTGATCGGCATCCCGTGCCCGAGGACCGCCCCGCGTCCGTATGAATCGACCGGGCGAATCCCGGTGGCGAAGACCGGGAAGCCCATCTGCTCGATCCGTCGCACATCGCGCACATGGCCGTCGATGATCGCCCCGCGTGCGCCGCGTGCGCGCGAGGCGGTCGAGAGGAGGTCGCCCCAGAGGCAGGTGCGCGTCGAGCGATTGGTCGAGGCGACCAGCACATCGCCCGGCTTGAGGCTGTCGATCGCGGCGATCTCGGCGTCGTAGGGGCGCTCCGGGGTATCGTAGACATCGTAGGAGAGGACGGTGTGCGCGCGGCCCACCACGACCGCCCCTTGATAGATCGGGCGCAACGTCGCATCCATCGCCTGCTCGCGGTAGCCGAGGCCGTCGAGGATGTCGGAGACGACCGAGACGTAAAGTTCACGCTCGAAGATGTCGAAGAGTTCCCGGTCTGCTGTGTCGCTCACCGTTGCCTCCTGTTTACTTGTCATAATGCAGATAGGGTCGTCCACTCGTTTCGTCAGTCGCATGGCTGTGTACTTCGCTGATTACGCTCACCTTGTATCACGGGCGCACTATTCAGGCAATCCGTTCAGCCAAGCGCTGGATTTGCCGGCGTTTGGTGTTCGGATAGGTGGGAGATGGCTGGCGGCTTCAGCCGCCAGCCATACCGACACCGCGATGGTATCCTGCTTCCCTCACTAGATGATGGTATCTTCCGGACGAAATGGAGAGCGCTAAAGTACAGGAGGCTGCGGATGATCGCGGACATCACGCCGGTCG
>DATCMP010000112.1:0-2669 GCA_036563365.1 Thermomicrobiales bacterium | reverse complement strand
AGTTCGCCGCGGATCCGCTCGGCCCCCCAGAGCGGGTTCTCAGCCGCCATCCGCCGGATCATGGCGACGGTCTGCGCCGGGAGCGGCGGTCGACCCGGTCCCGGTCGCGACTTCCGCCGCCAGAGCGCGCGAAAGCCGGTGCGGTGCCAGCGCAGCAGCGTCTCCGGTTGGACGAGGAGCAGCGCCTGCCGCCAGGTGGGGACCCGGCTGGCGAGTAGCACCATGAACGCACGGTCCATCGGCGTCATCGCCGGGCGCTTGACGTTCCGGTGCAGCACGAGCAACTGCTGGCGCAGGAGCGCGTTCTCGGCCAGCAGCTGAGTCCGGCTGCGCGCCAGGTCGCCCCCGGTGCCCGCCGCGTGCGCCACCGCTATGGGCCGCGCCCAGAGAACGCTGCGGATGGCGTGCCGTATGCCGGGGACGACGCGGGCCAGCCGATGACGGAACCAGCCCATGAGCCTCTCCAGATCCCTGCTCCTTTCCTCCGCCCTCCACCCAAGGGACGCGCGGTCGCACTTCCTGGGCGGGATTCTAGCCGGCCGACAGGTCTCTCCGCATCGGTAATTTTGAGCAGATGGCACGCACGGATGGATTATTAGCCAGGACAGGGGGATCCGACCGCCGCCGTGAGGCCGTTCGACACGGAGTATCGTGACGTGGTTAGCGAATCCGGCGCGGCCAGCGCGAGGTGGCCGCGGGCGGGCGGGCGGCGAGTTCCGCTTCGAGCTTTGCCAGGTAGGCGTTCTGCTCGAGCGTTTGTGCTTCCAGTGCCTTGAATGCCTCTTCGGTGCGACGTCGTTCGGCGGCTTCGGCTGTCAGCCCCGCCTCGAGTGACGTGATTACCTCGGTATTCGCGGTAGTCACCTGCTCGTGGTACTCCTGGAGGGCTTTGAACTCGGCATACAGCGCGCCATGTGCCGCCTGCACTTCGGCGAACTGGCGATCGCGGAAGGCGGTGACTTCGAGTTGTAGCTGCACCATTTCTTCCAGATGGGTGAAATAGTCGTCGGTCGCGAGGGTCGGGAGCCAGCGTGTCGACGGCGGCACCTCGGTCATCTGCAACACCTCCTCATAGGCACGCAGCGTGAGTTCGGCGGCGTGCTGCCACGTATACGCGGCCATGACCCGTTTCCCGAGCGTGTCGTCAAGCGGCGCGGCCCATGCCGCCGCCAGCGGTCCGCTGATGCCCTCCGCTGGCGTTGGATCGCAGTACCATGCCCGGTCGCCGAGATATTCGGCGACCCCACTGTTCCGCGTCGCCACAACATGGCAGCCACCGAGCGCGGCCTCCAGGCTCGACAGGCCGACCGTCTCGTAAAAACTCGGCTGCACGTGGACCCGCGCCGCGGCGTAGGCATCGGCGAGTTCCGCGGGGGCGAGGGTGGGCAAGAACAGGACGGGCGCCGGTGCGCCTGCCGCGAGCGCCCGACACTCGGCGATATACGCCGCCGCTTCGGCGTTCTCCTGCCCCGCCAGGACGAGGGGCAAGCCGAGGTCGCGGCAGGCCCGAATCAGGCCGAGCTGATTCTTCAGCGCCTCCTTGCGCCCGGCACAGAGGACGAACCCCCGGCGGGGGAGGTCATATTGGGCGCAGAATCGCGCACCATCCCCGGCCGCAAACAGCGTGTCGACCGCATTGGGCACGACGCGTACCTGGCCCGTCACCTCTGGGAACGTGGCGCGTATCTGCGCTGCTTCGGCCCGTGAGTTCGGGAGGAGCATCGCCGCCGCACCGAGGGTGACGCGTTGTAACGCTTGTTCGGCCCGATCGAGGGTGGTCTGATCGCGGATCGGGTGCGCGTCCGAACGTGACGCCGACCGGAAGCCGAGCGGGTTCCAGTAGATGGGGGAGAGGACGATCGGCAGGCCCCAGCCGCGCGCGCGCATCGCCTGCCGAACCGGCTCGCCGATCACCTGCGTGTTGAAAATATGGACCAGATCGTACCCGGCGAGATCGGGGGCCACGCCGCCGATCAGATCGACCTCGACGCCCAACAGGCGCAGCTCTGCGGCGGTACGCCCCGCCTGCGTCGCGTCACCGCCCGGTCGATCGCGATAATCGGCCCGGATCTGTACGAGGAACCTCATTCTGCCCTCACCGCTAGCGGGGTATGCACCTGCATCCCCATCGCTTCCCGTCGTCACCCTGTCGCGAGGAACGCCGCCGCAATCGCTGGGTTCCGCGTGACGGCTCCAGCCTCTGCGGTGATACCGTCGCGGAGTCGTCGCGGGATCATCGCGGGTTCACCAAGCGCCCGATCGCGTGTCGCGCGGAGATCGGTATCGCGAGCGAGCCACGCCGCTCACCCCGACCCATAATCAAGACCTTGCCCTTGGCTGTGGGGTTCGGAATTTCGGTGCCGGGCCAAAATATCAGCAATAATCATCAAGGTCTCATACATCGTTGTACGTATTTTGCGTGACAACGGGAGAAGTATACCACCAGCTGTCGGTGTCGATACGGATCGCGAAAGAGGTATACCCCCAACCCTCAGGACAATGAGGCTGGTCGACGCGCCGTTGTTTACGGCGGTTAGGTGCCGTCAACTTGGGACTGAGCGTGGCTAGCGTGCGATACTGGCGGCATGAGAGATACCGTCGCCGTACCCCCATACGTCGGGTATCGCTTCCCCCCCGAGATCATCGCCCACGCCGTGTGGCTCTACTTC
>DATCMP010000108.1:0-2257 GCA_036563365.1 Thermomicrobiales bacterium | reverse complement strand
CCCTCCAGCGCCTGGACCCGTTTCTCCGTCTCGGTGATGTTCCAGCCCGGGTTGAGGTAATTCGCGCGAACATTGTCGCCGATGAACGCCGCCGCGATATTGCGGGTGAGGGTCCAGATGCCCCCCTTCGAGACGGAGTAGGGGGTCAGATTCGCGGCACCGCCCAGGGCATTGCCCGAACCGACGTTGATGATCGCGCCGCCCCCCCCGGCGATCATGTGCGGCACCGCTTCGCGACAGAGGACGAACGGCCCCTCGAGATTCGTCGCCATGATCTGCCGCCAGACGTCGAGCGTCGTCTCGAGCAGCGTGGCGCGCGGGTAGATCGCCGCGTTGTTGACGAGGATATCGAGGCGCCCGAAGCGCCGGACCGTCTCGGCGACCAATGCCACGCACTCCTCCTCGCGGCCCACATCGGTGCGGACAAAGATCGCTTCGCCACCGGCCGCCGTGATCAGTTGCACCGTCTCCTCGCCGGTCGCGGCGGTGCGGGCGGCGACGACCACGCGCGCACCCTCGCGGGCGAGCAACTCGGCGGCGGCGCGCCCGATCCCGGCGTTGCCCCCGGTGACGATGGCGACCTTACCGGCGACACGGTCGCCGCGCGGGCGTAGAGCGATCGAGGGGGGAAGCGGTACGGCCATGGACGGATGCTCCTTGATGAAGGGTGGAGGATGGTGCCGATCTGCGAAGCCGCACGCCGCACGCTCCTAACGTAGGACTCCCGGTGCCGATCGTCCCCCGGCGCTCGTCGTGAGACCGATCGCACGTTCGTACTCTCGCACACGCAAGCGCCTACAGCACAGCAGGTCGAGATTTGGTTGGTGCAATGCGCGGTCGAGGCAGGGACGGTGCCGATAGTAGCACGCTCGACGATGTTGTCAAGCCCCCTGCCTGACCTTCCCCGAAGCTATGGCTGTTCGGGCAGGGGAACTTGGCTACTCCCGAATACGCTGCGGTTCTTTACCGGTGAGGCGCGTGGATGCCACCGGCATGCCCCCCTGTGGCAGTACCCGGTACACCTCTCGGAATACCGTGCGGCGCGTGGCGCGGCACCGTGTGTCGGCTCGTAGGATCGCGTGCCCGCCCGCGCCAAGGTGGCGATGGTGCGGCTCACGGGATACCGGGGGGGGCGGCGGAGTCGCGGATGACCAACTCGGGTTGTAGCAACAGATCGACGAGCGGCGACGATGCCCGCGGGCCTTCGAGGAGGTCGATCAGCGTTGCCGCGGTCAGACGCCCCATCTCGGCGATCGGTTGCCGCACGGTCGTGAGCGCCGGCGCCAGGTAGTGCGCGACCGGGATGTCATCGAACCCGACGACCGACAGGTCGTGGGGGACGCGCAACCCGCGCCGCCACGCGGCATAGATCGCCCCGATCGCCATCTGGTCGTTCGCCCCGATGATGGCCGTCGGCGGCTCGGCCAGCGCCAGCAGGCGCTCGGCGGCGACGCGCCCGCCTTCGAAATACCCGGCCTCGGTCGCCGCGACGGCACCGGGCGTTGTCGGCAGCGCGGCGTCCCCGATGAATTCGTCGAACGCCGCCCGCCGGGCCCGCATCACCAGGTGGCGGGGATCGTAGATCATCCCGAACCGGCGGTGGCCCAGCCCCTGGAGATACCGCAGGGCGGCACGGACGCCCGCGATGGCGTCCACATCCACGGCGAAGGAGGGCAGCTCGGGATCGTTGGCGATGGCGGTGACGAGCCCGCGGTGCCGCGCGGCGACCTCGGGGAAGGGCGCGTAGCCCACCAACTGGAAGCCGATGAGGAGCATGCCGTCGACGAAGCGGTAACCGGCGTGCTCGCCACTATCCGGCTGACCCTCGGTGGAGAGCCCCATGCCGCTAAGCGTCAGGATGGTGCGATAGCCGCGTTCGCGGGCGACCAGATCCATCGCCTGCGCCGCCTCGCCGGTGAAGGGATCGGCGATCGTCGTGACCAGCAGCCCGAGGGTGTGGCTCCGGCCGGTCCGCAGGCTCCGCGCGAAGAGGTTCGGCCGATACGCCAGCGCGGCGCCGGCGGCGAGGACGCGGCGGCGGGTCTCCGCGCCGACCGGGATCGCGGTCGGTCGCCCGTTCAGGACGATCGATGCGGTCGTCACCGACACCCCCGCGTGGCGGGCGACATCCTTGATGGTGACGCGCGAGCGGCGTGGCCCCCGCGCGGGATCGTCAGCCGGTGTCATCAAGTGTCGCCCCAATCTCGCGAGTGATGGTCGCATGTGCCGCGCCCCGACGCGCCTTCCGTCCGCTCAC
>DATCMP010000101.1:0-1807 GCA_036563365.1 Thermomicrobiales bacterium | reverse complement strand
GGTCTGCGGATCGATGGCGAACGACGAGACCGCGCCAGTCGGCTCCCCGTCGTACTGGCGTACCTCGTTCACGGCGAAGAGGAAACGCCTGGCCGGATCGAGGGCGAGGAACGACGGGTTGACGACCCCGGAGAGGGTATGGAGGTGGGTCAGGGTGCCGGTCTCCGGATCTTGCTGGAAGACGTAGATCCCCTCCGAGCCGGTCGGCCCGGTCATCCCCATGACCGGCCTTTCGGGCGTGACGGTAAACCCAGCCTGGCTGGTCGGATCGGTATAGGTGCCGATATAGACGAGATGTGGCGGCATGGTCCCTTCCTTCCCTTGACACAAGCTTTTCCCTGATGACATCGTAGTTCTAACATGCGGGGCGTTCTTGTCAACTGCCAGGATATGCCTCGGTGTTGCTACAAGGGAGCATGTTCATCTCGATGAGGGTTGGCTGGGGATTTATGATTAAGCGGTAGAGTGAATCACGCCACGAATACCGAGCGAAGGGTTCGGGTGGACATCGATTTTCGTCGTTGAATAGTGCAGGGTTTCGGGCGTTACCGGGCGGATGTACTGACCGTCTGGCGTCTGATTGAGGAGCGAGTATGAGCAGCGTCGCGCGTCACTTCACCCTGGAGATGGTCAAGTGGCACCCCTGGATCGAGACGGTCGATGATGTCGGTGCGACCGCCGAGCAAGCCGAGGTGCTGGCGAAAGTCACCACGAATCGCGATTATTTCGCCACCCTCGCGCACGATGCCCCGGCGCTCCGCGCGCGGACCGCGCTATTCAACGCGGTGATGTATGGTCATGGCGGGGCGAGTCGTGCCGATCGCGAGTTGGCGACAGTCGCCACGTCGCGCTACAACGGCTGCGTCTATTGCGCCTCGGTCCACGCACGATTGCACGCGCAGCTGACCAAGGACGCCACGCTGATCCAGCGTCTGCTCGATGAAGGGGTCGAGGCGGAGCAACCGGAGCACGAGCGGGTGATCATCGATTACGCCGTGAAGCTGGCGCGCGATCCGGCCAGCCTCACGAAGGCCGATCTCGCGCCGCTGCGTGCTGCCGGGTTCACCGATGCGGAAATCTTGGACATCAACAATGCGGCGGCGGTCTTCGCGTGGGCCAATCGGCTGATGCAGACGTTGGGCGAGGGGCACCTGCCGGACGAGGGCTGAGTTGAGAGGGGTGAGTGGTCCCCTCCACGTCGCTGCGGCGACCCTCCCCTGAAGAGGGAGAGTTGGAGTTGCCTGTGCCAATCCGGTAGAGAGTTTGGCAACGCTCACGAAAGTGGCGAGGCGGGCGTGGCGTTTATCCCCGCGCCCGCCTCACGATGATTTGCCTAAGTCTGTCCTTTGTGGCGAAAACCGATTACCGCTCGCCGTGCTCTGCGTTCGTAGCGGCGAGGATCTGTTGCGGCGTCAGGGGCAGGGTGCAGATCCGTGCGCCGGTCGCCGCGCGCACGGCGTTGGCGAACGCGGCTGCGCCCGGAATGACCGGTGGCTCACCGACACCCTTGATCCCGACGTAGCTGTTCGGTTCCGGTTCCTCGATGATCTCCACCTCGATGTTGGGGAGATCGATCGCGCGGGGCAAGGCGTATTCGAGGAAACTCGCCGCGACCGGTTGCGCCGTCTCGTCGTAGCGCAGGTCTTCGCGGAGGCCCCACCCGAGCCCCTGGGCCACGCCGCCCTGGATCTGCCCGCGCACCTCGATCGGATTGATGGCGAGACCGACGTCGTGGATCGCCACGTAGCGCAGGATCGCCACCGCGCCCGTTTCCTTATCGATCCGCACGCGGACGAGATGCGCGCCG
>DATCMP010000090.1:0-1728 GCA_036563365.1 Thermomicrobiales bacterium | reverse complement strand
TTGAGGGCGCTCACGCGCCACGAAGTCGCCCTGCGGCGGCTAGGTCATTAACGGCGTGGTGCCTAACGATACGGCAGTGCCTCGCGATGATCCTAGCCCGCGCAGGCGGGCTTCGTGGCGCGTGAGCGCCCTCAAGGCGCGACTTCAGTCGCCAGCCCTCCTGACCCGCAGCCCCTTCTTCCTGTGAGTGGCGTCGTTAGCGCCCCTCAGCGGGCGCGGGCGCTTCGGCCACCGCTGGCAGGTCGGGGATGAAGAGGGCTTCGATCGGCTGGCCGAAGAGGCGGGCGATCGTGAAGGCGAGGGGGAGGCTGGGATCGTATTTGCCACTTTCGAGCGCGTTAACCGTCTGCCGGGAGACGCCGAGCCGCGCGGCGAGGTCGGCCTGCGACCAACCCCGCTCGCCGCGCAGCGCACGCAGATGGTTTTTCATGCCCCGTACCGCCGGGTGGCGATCCCGAGGCCGATGATCCAGAGGGTCGCCATGATCGGCCAGATGAAGAACCAACTGAGGTGCGGGAAGCCGACATTCTCCACGAAGCCGTAGCTGAAGGTGAGCAATGCGGTCCCGGCGAAGGCGAAGGCGATCGCCTCGAACTGGATCCGGCGCTGGAGCTCGTCCAGTCGGCCCATCTGGCGCAGGATCGCGACCAGCACGCCGATCGCGGGGATCATCGGCAGCAGCGCGACGGCGAAGCGCCAGGGGGCGTCGGGCCGCGCGTTGATGATCCAGGTCGAGGCGATCAGGACGATCCCGTAGGCGACGAAGGCGGCGATCAGTTCTTTGGCGTATGAGCGTGCGGCGGTATTCATCGTTTCGCTCCTCTCGTGGGTCGTCGGGTTGTGTCGCCGGTGGTAGCGGCGCGGTCGGTGGCCCGTGCGTGGGGTATTCGCGGATCGTTGCAACGCTTCTCGTCGGGTGCCGATGTCAAGCGTCCTTGACACAACGAACGATACCATGCGGCGCGGCGCGGTGTCAAGGACGCTTGACATTGGGATGGGCGGGGGGAGTGGGGCGACATTGGGATCGGAATCCTCTAGCCCTGGTAGAAACCGGCGATTCGGGCTGACCGAGGGCCGTCAATCCCCGGGACCAGCTTTGCCCCCTACCGCTGCCTTGACGATAATGGAATCCCGTCCCTATTATTACCCGGCCTGAACGGTTGGTGTTCGTGTTGGCTAATGTCCCTTTCGGCCCGGAGATTCGGATAGACGATCGAGAAGATGACGCCGCTGATCGCGCGGGCGGTGAAGTAGGGGCGGGGGGGAAGTACGAAGTACGAACTACGAAGTACGAAGTACGAACTACGAGGTAGTGACAGTCCCTCGTTCCCCCTCATCACTGGGGAGGTGGGGCTGGGTTTGTACTCGGTGAGGAGGAACAGGGGATGGTCGGGCAGCGGGAAGCACCACCGAAGTCGCGGCGGGCATCGGTGCCGCTAAAAACCTTCTTCGCCAGGGTGGTGCGGACGGCGCAGATCAGCCCGCTGATGCGGCGGATCACGATCGGCGAGGGCGACATGGCGGAGTTCGTCAGCGCCGGGCCGGATCAGTTCATCACGCTGATCTTCCCGCGACCGGGGCAGGAGCGCCCGGCGATCACGCGCGACCTCCACTGGGAGGCATTCCGCGCGATGCCGGACGATATCCGTCCCCACGCCCGCAATTACACCGTGCGGCGGCATCGCCCGGAGCGCGCGGAGGTCGATGTGGATTTCGTGATCCACGGCG
>DATCMP010000089.1:0-5680 GCA_036563365.1 Thermomicrobiales bacterium | reverse complement strand
AAGCTCGGCGGCGCGATCAAGCTGGCCCAGGCGCTCGAACCGTACGAGCTGATGTGGCTGGAGGTGGAGACGTTCGACCCCGAGGCGCTGCGGCTCATCCGCACCTCCACGCGCACCACCATCTGCACCGGGGAGAGCCTATTCGGCACCGCCGGTTTCCGGCCCTATCTGGAGCGCCAGACGCAGGATGTCGTCATGCCCGACCTGGCCTGGAACGGGATCACGATGGGGAAGAAGATCGCCGATCTCGCCCACGCCTACGACACCCGTTGCGCCTTCCACAACTGCCACAGCCCGCTCACCACGCTGGTCACGGCCAACGTCGCCGCCACGATCCCCAACTTCTTCATCTGCGAGATCGACGAGGACGACCCGCCGTGGCGCGACGATTTGCTGACCCACCCGTTCACGATCCGGGAGGGCTTCTTGCAGGTCCCCGATCGCCCCGGCCTCGGCTCGGACCTGATCGAGGCGCAACTCCTGAAGCACCCGGCCAAAGAGTATCCCTGGGCGCGCTGAGCCATCGGCCCGGCGACTAGGGCGTGTGTGCTTATTCAACTCCAAGCCAGATGACGAGCGCCGCAAGCACGACCATCGCGCGAGAGTTTACGGCGCGCTTCTCGTAGTGCGTCGCCAACCCGCGGAACTGTTTGAGCCGATTGAAGCACCGCTCCACCACATTGCGGCGAGCGTAGGTGCTGCGCTCGAAGGCCGACCTCCGCCCTGGCCGAGTTGCGCGCCGCGCCCGCTGGTCACGCCGCTCTGGGATCGCATGAGGGAGGCCGCGACGACGGAGGGCTGCCCGGCACGTCGGGTAGCTGTAACCTTTGTCGGCAAGGAGGCGCTCGGGGGGCTTGCGGGGGTGACCGGCCCCCTGGCGCGGCACGCGGATGGCCTCCAAGATTGGCTCCAGCTGGGTACTGTCATGACGCTGCCCGGGCGTCAGCACGACGGCGAGGGGGCGGACGTCCCCGTCGCAGACGAGGTGAATCTTGCCGGTCAGCCCGCCGCGTTATCGCCTTGGCTCGGTTTCCGACGCGCGCCCGCTGCGTGTTGGTGCGCCCGGACCACAGTGCTGTCGATGCTCACCTCCCACCGCACGGCACCGTCGGCATCCGCCTGCCCTTGCACCGTGGCCAGCGGCCGATCCCAGGTACATCGCGCCGCCAGCGCCCGAAACGGCTGGAGCAGGTGCCCAGGGGCCGTATCGCGCCGGTAGGTCGCGCCAGGGAGCACCGGTGCGCAGCTTCCACAGGATGCCGTTGATGATCCGCCGGTGCTCGCCCCACGGCCTGCCGGGGCGGTTGCCAAGAGCCGGTAACGGGCCCTCCAGCACTGCCCAGGTCCGATCCGTGAGCACCTCCCGATCCCCGGTCGCCACGTTTCCTCTCCTCCACCCTTGCGGCGTACCGTTCTTTCGGGGATACTGCCGCCTTCAGACCGCATGTGGAGGAGGATACTATGGCGATGGCCAGCATGACCGAACACCGCGGCGCGGCGCGGCGCGCGCTGAAGGTGGGGCTCTTCCTGCCGGTTGGCGAGACGATGCTCCACGGCGACACGGCGGGGTGGGCCGACATCCTGGCGCTGGCCCGCCAGGCCGAGGACGCCGGCTTCGACTCGCTCTGGGTCGCGGACCACCTGCTGATGCGCTTCCCCGCGGCGACGGGCGGCGGTTGGGAGTGCTGGTCCCTGCTGGCCGCGCTCGCCGCGAGCACCCGGCGCGTCGCCCTCGGCCCCCTCGTCTCCTGCGTGGGCTACCGCAACCCCGCCCTGCTCGCCAAGATGGCCGACACGGTGGACGAGATCAGCGGCGGTCGCCTCATCCTCGGCCTCGGCGCGGGCTGGCACGAGCCGGAATTCCGCGCCTTCGGCTACCCGTTCGACCACCGCGTCGGCCGCTTCGAGGAAGGCGTCCAGATCATCCATGGCCTGCTGCGCGACGGCCATGTCGATTTCGCCGGGCGGTACCACCAGGCACGGGACTGCGAGCTGCGCCCGCGCGGCCCGCGCGGCGGCGGCATCCCGCTGATGATCGGCACCACCGGCGCACGGATGCTGCGCCTGACCGCGCGGTACGCGGACATCTGGAACAGCGACCGTGGGCTCCCGGTCGGCTACGCGGAGCAGCAGGCGGCGCTCGACGCCGCCTGCGCGGCGGAGGGGCGCGACCCGGCCACGATCGCGCGGACGGCGATGGTGCGCCTCGACCTGCCGGGGATGGAACGCCAGCCATTCGGCCTGCCGCCCGCGCGCGTTGCCGGCACTCCGGAGGAGTTGGCGACCCTCTTCCTGGGGTACGCCGCCCAGGGCATCAGCCACCTCCAGGTGTGGCTCGGCCCCAACAGTTCCGCCGGAATCGAGACGTTCGCCCAGGTGCTGCCCCTCCTCGAGCAGGGTTGACCCGAGCGGCAACCCTTTAGCACACACGCCCTAACAGTCGCCGGGGATACAGTACACTTGTTCTTTCAGTCCCCGCATGGGGCAAGCGGGATCGGAGCGATGGGGGCGGGCGCGCGGGGAGAGGGGCAGGTGCGAGAGAGCATGCAGCGGATACCCGACGATCTCGGTACGCGGTTACGCGCCTTGCGGCGGCGCTATCCGACCCTCGCGATCAATACCGAGATCATCCACCACTCCGACCGCCTGATCGCCTTCCGGGCGACGATCGCGATCGATGCGCTGGTCCGTGCCCAGGGGCACGCGGCGCAACCGGCGGAACCGACCGGGGCGTTTGTGGCGACGGCGGAGACGATGGCCGTGGAGCAAGCCTTGCTGCTCGGTGGCTTCGACCCCCCGTCCGGCCCGCTCGACGCGATCCCGACCGCAGCCGGGCCGGGACGAGCGGACGCTTCGCCGCCGCAAGGCTCGCCCACCGCAGCGCTCGTAGGGGCAACGGGACCAGCCCCGCCCGAGGGTGGAGAAAACCCCGAGAGCGCCACCGCGACGCTCGACACCGCAGGGTTGGCCGGGCCGAGTGCCGCCGACGTTCACACCGCGCCTACCTCCCCCCTCCCAGGCATCGCCCCCGAAGAGAACATCGCCAGCGTGGAAGAGGCCCTACAACCGGCGGGGGCCACGTCGGCGGTCGCGACACGACCGAAGCGCGATCGACGGGCCGAGCGAGCGCGGGCAAAAGCGCGCTCGGCGAGCGCCGCCGCAGCCGGCGAACCCGAGACAGCGCGCGACGACTTGCCCGTCCCCGCCGCCACCTTCCCCTCCCCGGCGGGCGCGGCCAGCGCCGATGCCCGCATCGAAGCGCCCGAGCCGGTGACCACACCGGACGCCGCACCGGTGGCGACACCGGCCACGGATGGCGAGATCGGCACCGACCCCGCAGCGCTCGCCCTCCCGCCCGCCGCGGGCATGGACGAGAGTACGCCGGAGATGGCATCCATACCGGCAGCACCCGGACCAGCCGCCGCGCCGCGCCGGAGCCGGGGTCGTGCCGCCGCGACCGCGCCAGCCGCCACGGCCGCCGCAGACACGCCGCCCACGCGGGAGGCGCTGCGCGAAACGTGGCGCGTCGGGCGACCGATCCCCGCGTGGTGGCCGCAGAATCGACCGGTCGTCACCCAGCCGATCGGCAAGGCACGGGTCGGTCGGCTCCGCGCCCTGGCCCTCGACGAGGAGATCTCGCCATCCCTACTCGATACCTACAGCAGGCTGCTCTTCGGCGTGGCGGTCGCGGCCCTGGATCAGACCCAGAGCCTGATCCTGGAGGAACGCCTCAATCCGGCGTACCCCAGCCCGCTGGAGGAACTGCGGGTACGTCGCATCATCCACCCGCTCGCGGTCAGCGACGCCATGACCATCCCGAAGGATCGGCCGTTCCTCATCCATTGGGGCGATGTACCGCCCGTGGAAGAAACCGTGGCAGAAGCGCCGGAACCCGCCGCGCCGACGACCCTCTCCTGGCGGGAGCGCGGCAAGAAAGGGGGCGGGCGGCGGCGTTAACGAGGCCGATCTGCGCGCCCATCCCCCGCATACCGCTGTACGCGACGAGGCCACGTCCGGGGGAACGTGGCCTCGTCGCGTACTTGCCGTTTCCCTTGTCGGGGCGGCGGTGCCTAGGTGAGGGAGTTGCCGACCTTGGAGAAGAGGGTGGTGATCTTGCCCTGGAGGAAGACCATCGCGACGATGACGACCACCGCGATGAAGGCGATGATCAGCGCGTACTCGACCAGCCCCTGGCCCTCGGCCTCGTCGGCGATGTACAGGCCACGGAGCGCCTCGACGAACTGCAACATGTGCTGCTCTCCCCTTGTCAGTGCTACCGGCCGGGACCCGGTTGTACCCGCGCCGCTTTCGACAACGTCGTTGTGTTCCCTGTACATAGAATACAAGCCCTTGCCCTCCCCACCTATCCCCCACCCGTCCCGGCGTGCGGTGCCATCCGTCTCAGGGCGGAAGGACCTCCGCCCCATGACGTAGCCCGATCGGTCCCGCGCAGGGAGCACATGCGCCGTCTGTATGCCGGGGCACGGGGGCAGATCTTCGCGCTAAACGGCATATCGCAGGGTAGCGCCACGATAGCTCGGGGGGCGCATAACCCCGAGGTCGCCGGTTTGAACCCCGCCCATGCGACCGGGAGGCCATCGGAAAGGGGGCGCACCGCGCCGTGCAAGGTCGGCGGCACCTAGCGCGACGAGTGCGGCTCCACGCTCGACGGCAATCGGGCGCAAGGGCGAATGTTTTCACTTCGTTGGGTTGGCGTGAGGGAACGTGCCGGTTGAAGTTGGCAGTCCCCTACCGGTCCGTCGGGTGGGGGCGATGTTCGCGTGGGCTGTGCGGAGGGGACGCTCATTTCGGGGAGCAGCCGTGTCGATCAAGAACGGCAAGGTCATCGCACAGTCAGCGGCGGCGCGATCGGCGGCCTGACGGCGAGCAGTTCGCCCTCGATCGCCCCGGGTTACCCGTTAACGAAGCTCGACCCCGCCATGTCCGGCGCAGCGCCGCGGGTGCTCGGTGGCCTGCTGATCGGCACGGCGATGCTGAGCACCACCCTGTTCTTCGCCGCGCCAATTCCCATGCTATAGTGGCCGCGTCAGGGCCATTTGGCCCGGCGGGGTTCGAGGCGAGGAGGATAGGGCCATGAAGAAGCCGTACACGAGGCCCATGCTGGTCACCCACGGGACGGTCGGGACACTGACGAGCTTCTTCGGCACGACCAGCGGCGACGGGATCGGCGGCAGCGGGATTGTTCCCCCACCATAGATCGGCGACAAACGCGCGCATCCGTCTGCGAGAGACCGTCGCCCGCGCTAGGGTGGCGGTCTCGTGATCTGTCGCCACCAGGAGCCGCACCGATGTCCCGACGGGCCAGCACCGGCCAATTCACGATCGAAACCGCAACGCCGGACGAGGCGAACGCCTGGCTGAAGGCCGAGCATGTGAGGCGGCGACGGCATTGGGGGCGCTGAGCGCTGAGCGCGCGACGGTGGCGATCGGGTACCCGCGTTGCGGCCGACCGTTCGTCGTGGCGGCGGAGCGCCTCCGGGTGGGCTACGCGGTCGATATCGGGGATGCGGCGTGCGACTGCGACCTGACCGAGGACGAGGACGAGGGCCTCACCGACCGGGTGGTCGCGGCCTTCGCGGGGCGCGCGGGGGGAGGGGCGCGGCTGGGACGGCTCGCACGCCCATCGCGGGGGATGCCCGGTCGCCCCTGACCCCGCTGT
>DATCMP010000088.1:0-12342 GCA_036563365.1 Thermomicrobiales bacterium | reverse complement strand
TAGCTCGGGGTGTTCTCCTTAATTCACTGGCCTACTGGCCCACTGGGCCACTCGCCCACTCCGCCCACTCGCCACTAATCCCCCTCCGGCAGCGCCGCCGCGACCTCGCGACGGGTCGCGGGGATCGGGCAACCGGTGGGGCGCATCGTGGCGGCGGCGTCGGCATCCGGGACGCGCAGGGCGAGCGCGGCCCCGGTGAGCGCGAGGGCGGCGGCGGCCAGGAAGGCGGCGCGATAGGCGACGAGGTTCGGTTCGGTCGTGCCGAGCGCGGTGGTGGTGAGCGGGCCGAAACCGGCCAGGACGCTGCTGAGGAGGGCGACGCCGGTGGCCGAACCCACTTGCCGCTGGACGCTGGAGAGGGTGGAGGCGCGACCGGTATCGGCGGAGGAGATGGTGGCGAGGCTCGCCGCCTGATTCGGCAGGAAGACATAGGCCATCCCGATGCCGAGGCCGAACATCAGTAGGCGCACCACCCAGGGATCGCCGCTGAGGCCGAAGACGCAGAGCAGGACGATGTCGGTCGCCACCCAGGCGAGCCCTCCGGCCATCAGGCGGCGCGGGCCGAAGCGCGGGTACAGGCGGGCGACGATCTGCGTGGAGACGACGACGCCGAGCGCCTCGGGGAAGGTGGTCAGCCCGGAATCAAGCGGGGAGGCCCCGCGCGCCTCTTGCAGGAAGAGCGGGGTGAGGAAGAGGACACCCAGGAAGCCGCCGGTGGCGAAAAACGAGACGAACAGGGTCGAACGGAAGAGGCGGTTGCCGAGGAGGCGCAGTTGCACCATCGGCGCGGCGACGCGCAACTCGACGGTGACGAAGGCCGCGAGGACCGCCGCGCCGAGCAACCCCGGCACGATGATCCCCGGCGTGCCCCAGCCGTGGGTCGGCCCCTCGCTGAGCGCGTACATCACCAGGGCGAAGCCGCTGCCCGCCAGGAGGAAGCCGGGGATATCGAATTTGCCCGTGCCCTCCTCGCGATGCTCGTGTAGGAAGAGCGCGCCGAATGTCAGCGCGGCGAGGCCGATCGGCAGATTGACGTAGAACGCCCAGCGCCAGGAGCGTTGCTCGATCAGGAAACCGCCGAGGATCGGGCCGCACGCGGGGCCGAGGATCGTGGCGAACATCAGGATGCGGGCGACCCCGATGCGCTCTTGCGGCGGGTACGCGCGGTAGAGCATCGCCATACCGACCGGGGTGAGCAGTCCACCGCCCGCCCCTTGCAGGATGCGGAAGAGGATCAGCTGGTTGAGGCTGCCGGCGATGCCGCAGAGGGCCGACGCGCCGGTGAAGAGGGCGAGGGCGAGGAGAAAGGTCCGTTTGGTGCCCCAGCGGTCGCCGAGCCAACCGGAGGTGGGGATGAAGACGGCGAGGCTGACGAGGTAGCCGATGACCACCCCCTCGGTCGCGGCGGGCGAGACGCCGAACTCGCGGCTAAGGGTGGCGAGGGCGACGTTGACGATCGTGGAATCGAGCGAGTTCATCAACATGCCGCAGATGTAGATGATCGCCACGATGATCTTCTGGCTCGGGGCGCGCAAAAACACGACTACCTCTCTCCGGTGGGCGCGAGTCGTCTGGGTGGTTCGCGAAGAGTATGCGGGGTGTCCGTGGGGGCGGCGCGTGGGGCGTCGGCCAGTCTCGCGGGCAACGGATCGAGGATACCGCACCAGCGGGTGAAATGCCACGCCGTCTGCTCATGTACTCCCGGCCATCTGTCACCCGCCGAGGGCAGACGAGGAGGTGTGAGGGAACTGTGGTCATAGTGTGAGTGGCCCGGCATCGGGGTATGGCGCACACTAGGGATGTGCTCGACCGACCCGATTGATGAACCCGGGACGAACGACGAGCGACCTCAGGTATCGCTTTGTGACGGTATTTCGTGGGGGAGTGGGTGAGCGATGTCACGGCAGGCTTGTTGGCGCGCGCCACCTTCTTGCAGCCCGAAGGGAGGTAATCGGACGATGTCATCCGACCGTTATCCGCCGCCGTTAATAGCCTGGACGTAGGATCGGAACTTTACCCCGCAAACCGGTTACCCAACGCCACCGCCTGGCTATCGTTCGGTCCAATCGCCGTCGCGCCGTATTTTTACGCCGTATTTGCGCCGTATTTGTGCCGTAATGGAAATGGAGAATTCTCGTGGCTCGTTTTCTGTTGGCGACGATGCCCCTTGTCGGTCATGTAACCCCCGCCTTGCCGGTTGCGCGGCGATTGGTGGCACGCGGGCATGAGGTCCGGTTCTATACCGGGGCGCGTTTCCGCGAGCGGATCGAGGCGACCGGCGCGCGCTGGGAGCCGATGCGCGAGGCACCGGACCTGGATGATCGCGACCTGAATGCAACCCTCCCCGCGCGCGAAAAGCTTACCGGCCTGGCCGGGTTGCGCCACGACATCAAGCACGTTTTCATCGACCCCGTGCCGGGGCAGATGGCCGACCTGCGGGCGATCCTTCGCGAATTCCCGGCGGATGTCATCCTCGCGGATACCGGCTTCGCCGGGGCGAACATGCTCCATCTGCGGGGCGAGGCACCGCCCGTGGCGATCTTCAGTTCGGGGAATTTCTCGTTGAAGAGCCGGGATACGGCACCGTTCGGGCTGGGGATCCTCCCGAGCACCACGCCACTCGGGCGGGCGCGCAATCTCATGCTCGATTGGGTGCTGAACCGGATCCTCTTCCGGGATGTCAATGCCTACGCGAACGCGATGCGCCGCAGCGTCGGCGTGCCGACCACCCGCCAGGGGATTTTCGAGACATCCTCCTCGCCGTTCCTCTTCCTCTGCCCGGTGGTGCCGGGGTTCGAATACCCGCGCGGCGATCTGCCGCCGCAAGTCCACTTCATCGGCCCGTTCCTGCCCGATCCGACGACGGGCTTTACGCCCCCGGCGTGGTGGGACGACCTGACTGCCGGGCGACCGGTCGTCCACGTCACGCAGGGGACGGTGGCGACCGATCCGAGCGCATTGCTCGCGCCGACCATTCGCGGGTTGGCCGACCAGGATGTGCTGGTGGTCGCGACGACCGGTGGGCTGCCGATCGAGTCGCTGGGGCTCGGGGAACTCCCGGCGAATGTGCGCCTGGAGCGGTTCATCCCGCACGACCAACTTCTGCCGCACGTCGATCTGATGATCACGAACGGGGGCTACAACGGCGTGCAGATGGCGTTGGCCCGCGGGGTGCCGCTTATCGCGGGCGGGGTGACCGAGGATAAGCCGGAGGTGTGCAACCGGATCGCCTGGTCAGGCGTTGGCCTCAACCTGAAAACGGCGACGCCGACCCCGGAGCAGCTGCGCGCGGCAGTGCGAACGGTGCTGAACGATGGTGCCTATGGTGCCCGCGCCCGCCTGATGGCGCAAGAGATCGCCCGCTACGATGCGGCGACGACGGCCGCGACCTTGCTCGAACGCCTGGCCGGGACCGGTCGCCCGGTGTTGCGCGATGCGATCGCCGGAGCACCGATCGGTGCCGAGTCGCGTCCGTTAGTGGCGTGCGGCAACAGCTGAGGCGCGTGAGTGTGATCTATTCGAGAACGGATGATGGTTATCCAATCGAGGGGGTGTAGCGATGCAGATACAAGAGAAGATCAGGCCGCAGCAAGCGGCCACCCGCAAGCAATCGTGGGTGGACCGACTCCCCGCCGAGGTCGCGGCGGTGCTCACGGAGTTTCGTAGCGCGGAGGTCTCCACCCTGGCGAAGGATGGCACGCCGATCGCCTGGCCGATGGTGGTCCTCTACCAGCCGGAGCGGGGGCGCTTCGTGACGACGACCTCGATCGGTTTGCCGCAGAAAGCCTACAACGTGCGACGCGACGGGCGGATGTCGATCCTCTACTCGAACCCGACCGCCAGCGGCCTGACGAACCCGCCCGCCGTGCTGGTGCAGGGCGACGCCACCGCGCCGGACGAGGTGGTGACCTGGAACGAGGATTTGCGGCAGCTGTGGTCGCTCCTGGC
Organism: Thermomicrobiales bacterium; assembly: GCA_036563365.1. Lineage (GTDB taxonomy): Bacteria > Chloroflexota > Chloroflexia > Thermomicrobiales > CADCWN01 > CADCWN01. The sequence goes on along the minus strand of DATCMP010000088.1, from coordinate 8,394 downwards.
GGTGCGCCAGCCGGGATCGAACGTCTACGCCACGAACCCGCTGGGCCGGGCCTTGATGGATTGGTATTACATGCGCTTGTTGCTGATCATCGTCCCCCGGCGGATCCTCTGGTGGCCGGACGGGGATTTCAGCCGCGCGCCGCGCGAGATCGAGGTGGGAAATGTGGGCTGAACTGGTGCGCTACCATGCGTTGTTCGACAGCGCCGTGCTGACCGGGCGCGACGCGGCGGGCTATCCGTTCAGCGTGCGCTGCGTCCCACGCCCAGATGCGGCGACACGGACGCTACGGCTCACCCTGCTGGACGGGACGCCGCTGGTGCCAGGACCGAGCAGCATCATCTGGCACAGCCACGACGAGCAGTTGTCGAGCCTACGCAACATGAATTTGCGCGGCACACTTGAACGCGACGCGGCGGGCTGGTTCCTGCGTCCGCTGCAATTGCTCCCGCTCATGGGGCTCGGCAACCCGCTGGCGGTACTCCCCTTCCTCATCGGGGCATACCGAACGACGAAGCGCTATCTGGCGAAGCGTGGCCTGCCGCGTCCGGCGATCCCCTGGGCGAAGATCAACGAGGCGAAGCGGCACGCCGAGATGGCGCAGCGAGCACGGTAGGCGCAGCCCACACGTCGGCGTTCCGCGCCATCACCGTGGCACGCACCACGCGAGCGTCCCCCGCACACCACGTTTCAGCGGTGTGCGGGGCGGCGCGTTCCGTCCCGGCGCGTCTCCTGGGCGCGCCGGGACGTTGGCCTGGCGCTCAGTCGCCCAAGAACCGCACGCGCAGTTCGTAGGCGATGATCGTCGGGATGTAGAAGGCGAGATCGGCGGCGAGCTTGCCGAGGAGCAGGCCGAGCGGCACGCTCCCGGTCAGCCTGATCGCGGCGTACATCGCGCCCGGGCGGATCAGGAAGCTATCGAGCAGTTCGGCCCCGCCAAATTCGAGCGCGATATTGCGGAGGGACCGCAGGACGCCGCCGGGGGTCAGCCGCCCGCCTTGCGCCCGCCGAGCGCGCAGATCGCGGGTGATCACCGTGCCGTAGTAGCCGAGGTTTTCCCCCCAGGTGCCACCGAGCGCCGCGACGAGCGGGCTGCCCGCGCCGACGAGCAGGCCGCCGACGATCGCGCAGAGGGTGCCCAGCAGTTCGGCTGGGAGATACCGCCGCATCCAGACCACCCCTTTGCGATACCAGAACCTGCTCATCGGCGCTCCACGACCAGGATCGTCGCCAGGTCGGGGTCGCTGGCCCCTTTGAGGGTTGCGCCCTGTGCCCGCGCGGCGCGCAGGAACGCGACGACCTCGGCGGTGAGCAGTTCCCCGGCGACGATCAGGGCGGAGCCGGGGGGGTAGGTGGCGATCGTCTCCGCGCTGATCTGGCCGATCGCCTCGCGCACCGGGACGCGGCGGCGCTGGCGGCTGTAGAAGACCTCGCGCGGCGGCAGGGCTTGCGGCGGTTGGGGTGGGAGCGCGGTGGGGATCGCGGAGGCCCGCCCGTCGGTGGTGCCGAAGCCCCCGACAATGGCGGCCAGCGCCTCCACCAGCCCCCGGATCTCCGCCCAACTCGTGCCCAGCGTGACGATGAAGAGGACGGTGTCGAGCGTGGCGAACTCGGGGAAATGCCCGCGTCGTTGCAGGGCGCGCTCGACGGCGAAACCGGTCTGGCCGGAGCCCGCGACGTTGATCGTCAGGCGGAGCGGGTCGAGCGCGACGAACCCTTCCCGCCGCGCCTCGGGGCCGAAGGTTCGCAACCCCGCGATCTGACCGATCGCCTCGCGCGCCCAGGCGGCCATCGCCAGCCTCGCGGTGATCGCGGCCTCGCCTTCCTCGCGCAAGCGCCAGATCGACTCGAAGAGGGAGGCCAGGATGATCGAACTGAACGATGTGCTGACGAAGCCGAGGCCGTTCACGACCTCGTACAGGCGCTCGATCAGCGCATCGTCATTCAGCAGCAGCAGCGATGCCTGCCCGAGCGCGCCGCAGGTCTTATGCTGCGACTGCGTGACGATCGCCGCGCCGCAGCGCTCGGCTGGCCGCGGCAGATCGGGGTGGAAGGCGAGGTGCGCGCCGTGCGCGCCATCGACGATCAGCGGCACGCCGCGCTCGCGGGCGACCGCCGCGCAGCCGGGGAGATCGCCCGCGAGCCCGAAGTAGTTCGGGTAGGTCAGGACGAGCGCCCGCGCGTCGGGGTGGGCGTCGAGCGCCGCCCGGACCTGCGCTGGCGTGATCTGGAGCGGCAGGCCCAGGTCGGGGGCATACCGCGGGGTGATGTAGGCCGGGCGCAGGCCGAGGTGGACGAGCGGCGCCAGGATCGAGACGTGCGCGTCGCGCCCGATCAGCACCTTGTCGCCGGGGTTGAGGAGCGTCGCCAGCGCCAGGACGTTCAGCGGCGTCGTGCCGTTCGTGGAGGGGTAGGCGAAGGGAACACCGTAGATCTCGGCGGCGCGCCGTTGCGCTCGCCCCAGCGCCGTCGTCGGCTCGAAGCGGAAGAGCGTCCCGAGATCGGGGACGGCGACCGAATGATCGTAGCGCGCGAGGGTGCGGAAGTCGTGGGCGAAGGTGTCGTGCCACGGTTCTTCTCGCTGGATGGCGCTCATCGCGCCTCCTGGGGTAGCGGGGGCACGGGCGTCAGCAGAGTGATCAGATTCGGCGCGCTCAGGGCCTGCCCGCGATTGTGGCCGGGGGTACACCAGTGGCTGGCCTCGGGCGCGTGGGCCACACGATAGAGGGTGCGGAGATAGGCCAGCAGGCCATCCTCTTGCACGATCGCGACGGTTTCGCCGCCGCCGTCGTCGGTTGCCAGCGCTGCTGTCATCAGCCACCTCCTTCTGCGGCACCCGGATTCGTTGCCCGTCTCTCCTCTTGTTACGAGCAAGGGGCCGCATTGATTTCTCGTAGATCCGACAGATGGTCTGATCACGATCCTTCAGGTGGGCGCGATCCCTGTGGCAGATCCATCTGTCCTTGTCCGTCACGGATCGTGCTGCATCATCGTTTCGCTCCAGCGCTGCGAGTTTGCGCCGGAGCGTGGCCGTGTGATCATCGCCACCTTTCGGTGATAAGCGCGTCAGCGATAGGCGCGGCGGAAGGCTGGGGTGGCGAGCAACGTGAGCGCGACGATGCTGACGATGACGCCGACCCCCGCGTAGACCCGGAGTCCGAGGCTTTCGGCAAACATAACCCCCGGCACGCCGGTTAGCGCGTCGAGCAGGACGACGACGAAGCCGAGGATAGCCGCCCACCGCTGGCCGCGCCACAACCCGCTGGCTGCGACCAATTTCAGGAAGGCGAAGGCGAACCCGGCGACGAGGATCGGCAACGGGATCTCCGCCGCCGCCCCGGGAATGGGGATGAGGCCGACCGCGCCGAGCAGGACCAGCAGCGTGAGGGCGGCAGTCACCGTAGCAGGGCGCTGGGTAGCGACGGTCGTGGCTGGGGTGAGCGGGGATGCGGCCATGCTGTGCCTCCTCGAAAATGGCGGGGTTGATCGACCTGTCGAGGAAATCAGTCTACGCCCGCCGCCGGGCGCTGTACACACATGAATCGTCGGGCGATCCACACAAACACTCACACAAATCGCCGCGGCGAGGCGGTAGCGGGACTGGCGATCGGCGAAGCGAGCGAGCGTAACTCGCGCAGCCCCGCGGTCCCGTATGGCGCTCGTTTGGGAAGCCATGGCGCGCGTACGCCGATTGGCGCTCGCCGATAGTGCGCGCGGTGCTATAGACACCGCACCGCATGCGCGACATGCCGCTCCCTGGTCGCCACCGCCCGCTCCGTGCTCGGCAAGGGCTGCCGCAACCCGAACATGTAACGCGGGTAGCGACATATCCGGTCCGTATGGATTATACTTGCCATACAACAAGCAAGTGGCGCTGCTGCTGTGTTATGGAATCGTGGAGGGGTGATGATGAGCGGCGGGTTCTTCTTCCTGTTGGGTTTGGCCTTCCTGCTGACGCACGAGTTGGACGCGATTCGCTGCAAAGAGTGGCGCATCTTCCCCGTCACGTCCGCGCTCGGGGATGACGCCGGGTATCGAGTCTTCACCGCGTTGCATCTGCCGCTGTATGCGCTCCTGCTGTGGGGGCTTTACGGCGCTGGCGACGCCAATCTCGCCCTGATCGTCGCGCTCGATCTGTTCTTCATCGTGCATTTGGGGTTGCATCTGCTTCTGCGTAACCTCCCCCGCAACGAGTTCGGCTCGCCGTTCTCGAAGGTGCTGTTCTGGGGGGCCGGGCTCTGCGGCGCGCTTGATTTGTGGCGCGTCTTCTCGCTGGCGTAACGACACGGCGGGGGGTCGCCCAAAGTGGCCCTTACCCCTGCACCGCCAGCGGAACAGCCCCGGCCCCTTGACAGGGCGCCGCGCATACAGGTAAACTTGCTATACAACAAGTAAGTATTTGGCTGTTGGTTATCGTGTCGGGAGGTGCAGCATGGTCGAATCTTCGTCCCTCGGCCCCTATCGGGAGGTGCGGTTGCCGTCGGGGACGGTCCGCTATCGCGAGGCCGGGAGTGGCCCGCCGATCGTTTTCGTTCACGGTCTCCTGGTCAACGGCGACCTCTGGCGACGGGTCGTGCCGCTGCTCTCTGGAGAGTTCCGCTGCATAGCTCCGGATCTGCCGCTCGGGGGCCATCTGCCCGCCATGCCTGCCGACGCCGATCTGAGCCCGCCCGGTCTGGCGCGGATCGTCGCCGACTTCCTCGCTGCGCTGGATCTGCGCGGGGTTCACCTCGTCGGCAGCGACACCGGCGGTGCCATCAGTCAGCTCGTGATCGCCGAGCACCCCGAGCGGATCGCCCGCCTGGCGCTGACGAACTGCGACGCCTACGAACATTTCCCGCCTCCCCTGGTGTTGCCGTTCAAGTGGGGGGCGTTCGTGCCGGGCTTCGCGGCGGCGCTGGCGGGGAGCGTGCGTTTCCTGCCGCCGCTCGGTCGCCTCCTGTACGCCCTGCTGGCCCACCACAATCCGGGCCGCGCCACCCTGGACGGTTACTTCTCCCCGCTTATCCGCGACGGCGGCGTGCGGCGCGATCTCACCAAGGCGATGCGTGCCGTCGCAGGCCACCATACCCTGAAGGCCGCCCGCGCCTTCCCCGGTTTCCGCAAGCCGGTCCTAATCGTCTGGGGCGACGATGACTTCGTCTTCCCCAGGCGCGACGCCGAACGCCTGCGGCGGGACTTCCCGGATGCCCGACTCGTGCCGGTCGCCCACGCGCGCGCCTTCGTTTCCGAGGATCAGCCGGAGCGCCTGGCGGCGTTGCTCGCCGACTTCCTGCGCGAAACAAGGGTCATGGCGGCGTGAGCAGCGTCGCGAATCATGGTGCCCCGCCCACCCCGCCAGCGCTCCCCTCGCGTTTCGCGGCAAGCCGTGAACTTCGGTGCAGCTGCCACCGCTAGCTTCCCCTTACTCGCTGTTGACATGGTGTGGCTGAACGTGTCGCGTGATGTGCTACAACTCCTCTCGCCGCTGTTGCACCGCGTGGTCATAGGCCCACGGCTCGGCAGCGGAGATCAGGCCAGCGCTGGTCGTGAGGGAGGGGAGAGATGGGTGACGCGACGCCCGCCGTGCGGGTGCGCGACGCGGACCGCTCGCGCGAGCTAATCCTGGAGGCGTCCGAGCGCCTCTTCGCGGAGCGCGGCTATGAAGCCACCAGCTTGCAGGAGATCGGGCGGGCGGCGGGCGTGTCGCGGGGGACGCCCGGCTACTTCTTCGGCTCCAAGGAGCAGCTGTACCGGGCGGTCTTGGAGCGCGCCCTCGCGGCGGAGTTGGCGTTCGTGCTGGCGGCGCAGGAACGGGCCGTGGCGACGGGCGGCGGGGCGACGGAGGCGTTGGCCGCCGTCGTCGCCGGACTGCTCGATTTCCTGGCGGCGCGACCGAGCTTCGTGCGCCTGCTCGAACGCGAGTCGCTGACCGGTGGGCAACTGCTGCGCGACACCGCTGCCCATGCGGCGGCGCTGCGCGAGGGGTTGGCGACGATGGCCGCTTTGCTGGCCCTCGGAGGCTACCAGCAGGCCGATCCCGCCGCCGTCTTGCTCGATCTGCTGGCCCTATGTTGGTTCCCGTTCGCGCACGCCGACACGTTCGCGCGCGACCTCGGTTTCGATCTCCTGGTGCGGGCCGACCGCGAGCGCTGGGGGCAGCACGTCGTTGATCTGCTGCTGCGCGGGTTGCCGGGAACATAAGCCCGACCGGTCGAGCAGATGGCGGGTGCTGGCCAGCAGTTACCCTCGGCCAGCGCCCACCGTGCCAATCGCCACGATTGGCCCCGGGTCTCGACCCTGGCGCGGCTTACTCGTCGCGCCAGGAGTGCTGCGGTACATATCCCAGCAGCCTGCGGGCTTTCTCGCTCGACCAGGCCGAGGCGTTGCCGGGGAGCGGGGCGCGCACCTCCGTAGTGGGGAGATAGTTGCGCAGCAGGTCCTCGGTCGGCTCGTGGCGCAGGGTGTCGGCGGCGATGATGTTGAACGGGTGGAAGCCGGTCAGGTCGGCCTCCAGTCCGAGGCGGCACGCCTGCGCCGCGTCGCGGATATCAACATAGCCCCAGAGGTTGGTCGAGTCGTTGTAGGTGGGCGGGGTGCGGTCGTTGCCGCGCGCCTTCGCCTCGCCGGGCCGACTGATCCAGTGGAAGCGGTAGGCGAGGACGGTCATCCCGCAGCGCCGGGAGAACATCTCCGCCGTCCGCTCATCGACCTCCTTCGAGAGGGCGTAGGGGTCGTGCGCCAGGAACGGGTGTGCCTCGTCCAGCGGCACGTAGAGCGGCGGGATCGTCGGGCGCGCCCAGGCCATCCCGTAGGCCGAGGCGCTGGACGCGATGATCGCGCGCCGAACGCCGACCGTCATCGCCGCTTGCAGGGCGTTGTAGGTCGCGATCACGTTGTTGCCGAAGACGACCTCGTCGGGGTTGCTCCACGGCGCGGGGATCGCGCCGAAGTGCAGGAGCGCCTCGCATCCGGCCATCGCCCCGATGACCTGCCCGAGATCGCCCAACTCGACCGCGCGATAGGTGATCCCTCCTTCCCGACCCTGCGGTAATTGCCGATCGACGCTGACGATCTCGTGGCCGTGGTCGCGCAGATCACGCCCGATCCAACTGCCGAGGCGACCGTTGCCGCCGGTGATGAGGATGCGCATTGGTACTCCGTGTCAGTAGAGAGTCGTGGGTCGTGAGTCGTGAGAGAGGCGGTGCCAGGAGAAAGGCTGGCGCTTTCAGCGAACCTTCTCACGACTCACGACTCTCTACTCGCCCAGCGGCAACTCGACCGCCCTGCCGCTCTCGATCGAGCGGAAGATCGCCTCGGTCGCCTCCATATATTGCAGGCCATCGGTGAAGCTCGGCTCGACGGTGGGGCGACCGGCGCGGATCGCCTCGATGAAGTCGACCTCGGCGGTCCACTCGCGGCGCTCCTCGGCGGGGATCGGGATCTGCTTGAGTTCCTTGTCGCCGGTCTTGCCCGCGAGGATCGTGTTGTAGCCACCCTCCGCGAGGTAGCGGATCGTGCCGCCGGTGCCGTAGATCTGGAAGCCGTTCGCACTGTCGGCGAGCCCCGCGACGCCGCTACAGGTGATTGTGGCGAGCGCGCCGTTGGTCAGCTCGGCGATCACCGAGAGGGTGTCCGGGCGCTCGACCGGGACGGTGCCGCCCTGGCCGTCCGGGCGCTCCTTCGTGAAGGTCCGTTCGAGCGCCGTGACCCGCTTCATCGGCCCGAGCCAGCGATTGGTGACCTCGATCATCATCCCCAGATCGAGGGCGTTGTAGCCGGAGATTTCCCACTCCTGCCGCCAGTGGCGCGGGGCGCTGGCGTCGAGGTAGGCGGCGTTGTACGACTGCACGACGATGTTGCGCGGCTCACCGATGTAGCCCTCGGCGATCATCCGGCGGACCATCCGGTCGCCGGGCATGAAGTGGGGCGGCGGCGAGATCATCGTCGTCTGGTTCGGGTGGCGCGCGGCGGCCTCGTACATCGCGCGGGCGTCGGCGTAGTTCAGCGCCATCCGCGCCTGAGTGAATACGTGCTTGCCCGCTTCCAGCGCCGCCTCGGTGACGATCCGGTGCATGTAGGGGTGCGCGCCGATCCAGACGATGTCGATCTGTGGGTCAGCGACCAACTGCTGCCAGTCGTCGTAGGTCCGCTCGATCCCGAACTCCTCCGCCGCGCGGGTCGAGGACTCCTGGCTGCGATTCGCGACGCCGTGGAACTCGACGCCCTCGGCCTTGCGTAACCCCGGCACATGCCGATCGCGCACGATCCCGCCCGCGCCGACGAATCCGATCCGTAATCTGTCATTGGGCATGGGGGAGAACTCCTTTCTGTCGTTCAGTCGTGAGTCGTGAGTCGTGAGTCGTGAGGGAGGTAGCGCTACCATGTAAGCAATGGGCTTCAGCGAACCCTCTCAC
>DATCMP010000086.1:0-5826 GCA_036563365.1 Thermomicrobiales bacterium | reverse complement strand
TAATACCCGCCGCCCGGCGACCCGATGATCACCGGCCCGCCGCCACCGCCGTACCAGCGCGGTGCGGGCGTGTTGACCGTGGCGAACTTCTGGATGAAGCTCTTATCGAGGCCGAACGCGGTGGCGTAGGGCAGATAGCGCTCAAAAATCCCCTTCGCCTCTTCCAGCTTGTCGTATTTTTCCAGATTTTCCAGGTAGCGCTTAAAGGCATTCCACTTCGCCGCTTCCTCGGCACCCTTTTCCGTCTTGGCGGGCATCGCGCGGGAGAGGCCGATCAGGGCCAACCCGACGATCCCGAGCGGGAAGGCCGCGAAGGTGAGCCCGCCGGCCATCGTGCCGACGGTGCAGAGCAGCGCCAGCCAGGCGAACGCGGCCAGCCCGATCAGGGCGATCCCGAAGGAGCGATAGCGTCGCCGTGTCTTCTCCGGGCTGACGGAGAAATACCCGAGGGCCACGACCTCGGCATACAGTTGCTCGCCGAAGCGGGGCATCGACGCGATCAGGTTCGCTTTGACCTCGCTCAGCTTCACCTGTGTGCTGCCATCGATGAAGATCGTATCCAACAGCGTCTGCTCGAACGAACTGAGGGGCACATTCGCGTCGAGGCGATCGACCACGAAATCATGGCCACCGCCGACGCCGAACATCCCCGGCGTCTGCACCTCCTCGATGTGAATGACGCCCTTGCGGCCCAGGTCGGCGAAGGTCGCCAGGACATCGTGGAGGTTAGCCTGCTCATCGATCAGTGTCCCGGCGATACCGGGGCTGATGTCGCTCGGTGGCTCGCGCAGATAGTCGGCGACGAGGCCGACGTGGCGGTCGCGCCCGCGCATGTACCAGAGGAGGTAGAGGCCGATCCCGCCGCCGATCAGGATGAGGAAGCCGAAGACGAACGACACGAGGGTGATCAGGTTCTGGATCGATTCTCGCTTCGCCTGCGCCGCCGCCTGCTGCTCGAACTGCGTCTGCCACGGCGGGGCGGTCGCGCTCACCAGCCCGTGCGGGAAGGAGACCTTGACCTCCAGGCCCTTGCCGCGATTGACCGCGCCCGCATCGAAGCGGACCGTGCGCCCATCGACGATCGTCGCCGTGGCGGGCGCGCCGAGCGAATCGGTCTTGATCCGGCTCGCCTCGACCGCTTGCGGCAAGGTGACGGTGACGGTCGAAGCAGCCGCATCGGCGGAAAGATCGGGGCGCAGGGCGGTCCAGTCGAGGACATCGACATCGGGGTTGATCCGCAGCCCGCCGACGACGGTATACGCGATCGAGAAGGACCGTTGCTGGCCCGCCGCCTGCGAAAAATACCATTCGATTTTCAGGTTGCTCGCGGAGCGGTCGAGGCTGAACGTGTTCGGCGTTCGGCTCGTGGTATTCGTCGTCTGCGTGTACGTTTGCGACCCGGAGTTCACCACTACATCGCGCACGTCGGTCACGCTGCCGAGGCCGATATTGCGCGAGGCGCGCGTAAAGGTGCCGCTGGGGAAGGTGATCGTTTGCTTCTCGGTGACGCGGAAATTGCCGCTCGGATCGATCGCGATGTCCACATCGAAGCGGTTGTAGCGGACCTGCGGTGCCTCGGCCGCCGCCGCATCGCGCGGCGCGAGCGCGGGCAACATCCCGACGAGCATCCCCAGCAACAAGACCAGCCAGACGAGGCGCATTCTTCGCAAGATTATCCCCACCCTTCCGCCAACCAGATCACAGAGCAACCAGAGAATCTTAGCACTCCCGGCCTCGGTGGTGAGCCATCATACCGTAGGCAGGCGGCTGAAGCCGCGCCTGGTGGGCCTGCGGGCCACGAAACCCACCTGCGCGGGTTAGGTTCGCTATCGGCTCAATGCTTCCATGTCGGAGGCAATACCTTGCAACAATCCTAACCTCCGCAGGGCGGTCATCGTGCACTTCATGGGGATTCAACCGCCCGCCCAACCATGCACGCATAAACTCTGAATCGGGAGGGACCATCCATTGACAGCCGATTGACAGCCAATCGACCGCACGCCATACTCGTCGCCCCGCAACATCTACGGCAGCGCGGGCGGATCTGTTTCGTTCGTGGCCATATGGCGCTCGATCAATATCGTGGCATACCCGATCAACAGATAAACCCCGAGCGGAGAAAACGAACTCCTTGCCTGCAATAACAGCAACCGCCAATAACCCACGAATCGCTCGTGCCGACCCTCAACCGTCCAATCCTCGCGACCTCGCCGCCCTCCTCACCCTCCTACTCGCGGCGATCGTCTGCCGAATCCCGGCCCTGATCAACGCGGGCGGTGTCCACGCCGATGCGGCGATCATCGGCCTCCAAGCGCAGCATATCCTGCGCGGCGAGTGGGCGTGGTTCATCTGGGGGACCAACTATCAAGGGTCGGTTGATCCGCTGCTTGTCGCGCTCGGCTTTATGCTCGGCGGCGCGACCCCGCTGACCCTGATGCTCGTGCCGCTCGTCGGTCATCTCCTGCTGATCGGCTTCACCTTCGCCACGTTGCGCCGCCACCTCACCCTCACCCTGGTACTCGCCGCGACGTTACCGGTCGTCTTCACCCCGCAGGCGATCAACGGCGTCGCCCTCTATGCGCCACGCCAGTGGGCGATCACGCTGGTCATCGCCGCCATCTGGGCGCTCGATGGCGCGGGCGAATCGCGCCGCCCGTTGCCGCGCTATGCTCTCGGCGCGGCGCTCGGCGGCCTCGCCCTCTACCCCGATCTCTTCGCCGCGCAGTTCATCCCCGCCCTCGGGTTGTTCGCGCTCGCCTGCTGCTGCGACGGCTGGCCCGCGCGCGCGATCATCACCCGTCGCAGCGGTGCCAGCGCGGCGGGGCTGGCGTGCGGACTCGCCGTGCTGGCCCTCTCGCGGCTCACCGTCACCCCCTCGCCGAACAGCGTCACAGGCGGGGCGCTCTCGGTCGAGCAGCTACGCCGCAACGCCGCGTTGCTCTGGGAGCAATGCCTGCCGTGGTTGCTCAGTTACGGCGTCTACATCCCCGGCGCGCAACTGTATCCCGACCGTTGGCAACCGCCCGCCGCATTCGCGCTCGTCCAGGTCGCCGGGGCAGTGCTGCTGGTCGCCGGGATCGCCTGGGGCGGGCTGGCGATCGTCGCGCGGCGGTTGCCCTGGCCGGTACGGCGTCTGGGGTTGCTCGGCGGCTCAGTCGCCGCCACATCGCTAATTGGCTTTCTGGTATCGAGCAGCCCGGTCGATATGTGGGCCGCGCGTTACCTCGCGCCGATCGTCTGGGCTGCGCCGTTTGCGCTGATGCCAGCGGCGCATACCCTGAAAGCCAAGCGTTTCCTGCCCGCGCTCGCCCCATACATCGTCGCGGCGGCGGTCGGCGGCTGGCTCAGCTTCGGGACGTATGTGCGGGGGCCGTTGCCGACCCGCGATCCGCGCGGGGTGGCAACCGAAGAGGCGGAACTGGGCGCGGCGCTGCGGTCGCGCGGCGCCACCTACGCGGCGGCGCAGTATTGGCTGGCTTACCGCCTCACCTTCCTCTGGCACGAAGCGCCGATCGTCGTGCCGCTCGACCCGCGGGACGACCGTTACCCGCCCTATCGCCACGCCTACGCCGAGGCCGCGACGATCGCCTACCTCTTCGACACGACCGACCCGCGCGCCGATGTCGCCCCCTGCGAGGCGAGCCTGCGCGCGACCGGCGAGCGCTACGAGCGCGTGACCGTCGCCAACTTCACGGCGCTGGTTTGGTCGCGCGGCGCGGGGATGGCGGATGCGGCGGGCTGCGTCGCGGCGACGGCGCAGCAGAACGCCCCGAGCGCGAAGAAGTAGTAGTTGCAGAACGCCTGCTTGTTGACCGCGAAGAAGGCGAGATAGACGAGCCCCACCCCGGCGGCGAACCCGGCTGGCGTCCGCGCACCGCGCCAGAGGGTCAACGCCAGCGCCGGGACCACGACCGCGAAGGCGAGCCAGGTCGGCGCGGGCAGTCCGGCGCGGGCCAGCGCGGCGGCGTAGCTCAGGGCGTCAGCCCGCAACGGCTGATAGAGTTGCAGCAGGATGACCGCCTCGACGAAGCCACGCAGCGCGCCGAGCGCCAGCGGCAGGCTCACGATCAGCGCGACGGTCCCCGCTCGCCACATGAGGCCCAACCACGCCCGCCAACCCGCCAGCCCCCCAACAAGCAGGAACGCGATGAACGGCACAAAGACCATCGTCTGCTTACTCGCCAGCAGCAGCCCGAGCGCCAGCGGCAGGGCGCGCGGCCAGCGGCAGGCACAGGCCACCGTCAGCGCCAGCAGGAAGATCACGAACGGCTCGGTCCAACCCTGCTCCAACACAAAAAAGACACGCGGCGAGAAGAGGAGGGTCGCCGCCGCCAGGGTGCCGAGCCGCCCCGGTCGCGCGACGGCCAGCAGCGCCCCCGCCCCGACCAGCGCCAGCAGTTGCGCGTAGCGATAGTCGCCGGCCAACAGATAGCCGGGCAACGCCATGAAGAGGCTGAGCGGGGGGTACGGGAAGCCGAAATCAAGCTGCCCATCGGCGCTGAGGCCGGGGCCGTAATAGGGCTTGTCGCCGTAGATATTCGGGAAGGTGAGGGTATAGGGGTTCTGGCCGCGCAGGAGTGCCGCGCTCCCCCCCTGCTGAAAGACGAAAACATCGATGTCGGGATTCGGCGATTGCCGCAACACCCAGCCCCCGAGCAGGAAAAATGTCAGCAGCAAGAGTGGAAACCAGAGGCGATCGAGCGACTTCTTGCCCCACAGCCCCAGCCCGACCAGCACGGCGGCAACCACCAGCCCCGCGAAGAACGGCGCATAATCGCCGCGCCAGGAGGCCGCGAGATAGATCCCCGGCGCTTTCGTGAAGGCCAGCCCGAGTTCTACGAAGGTGCCGCTGCCCAGCAGCGCGGGCAGGGTCGCTCGCGGCGGAACCCACGCCCAGAAGTGTGGCACAACGATCGCCAGCAGGCAGATCGCAATCGCCAGGGCGAGCCAGTACAACGCCGCCACCTCGAAATGGCCGTCGCTCCGTTGCAGCGCATAACTCAGCGCGAGGGCCGCGAGGACGAGGAGGGGCGCGGTGAGGGGTGGATCGGTAGTGGCAGGAGCAACGGTACGAGCGACGTTGGGGGCGGTAGCAGAGGCGGTGGCAAGGTTGGTGGGGATACCCATGTGCAATGACGCAGACACGGTGGCGTCGCCAGCGTGGGTACGCCGGTTGAAACCGGCGCTAAGTGGCTGCGGCCACGAAGTCCACTGAAGTGGACTAGGTTCGCTGCCAGCCTGGAGGATAAACACCGTCCGGGTGTAACGATGAATCCCTGAGTATATCCGTAGCCTAGTCCACTTCAGTGGACTTCGTGGCCGTAGGCCACTTAGCCGGGGACTTGAGTCCCCGGTCCCCCGCCTTACCATGTCACGCGCGCCATATCACGCGCCTCCCCGTCCTCCGCCTCTCCAGATCACCCTCATCACCATCACGCATCATCAGCCATCCGACTTCACACCACCGTCACACCCCCAACCCTCTACGCCCCCTCCTTCCGCATCAGCAGCGAATATGTCTGCGGGAGCTTGCTGAGGATGTCATCGGGGATGTTGGGGAACTGCTCCCAGTAGCGATCCGGATGCTCCTCGAAGCGCTCCACGCGCAAACCCGCCGCGATTAAGGCGTTCATCACCGCGCCGAGCGGCCACTGGCGCTCCCACTTCACGGCCAACTCCTCTTTCGGGCGATCAAGCTCCCCGATATAGGTCGCGGGCCAGCCCTGCTCCGGTTCGGCGCGCTCGGAGAAATAGTCGCCGTAGCGCGGGTCGAGCTTCAGGGTATCGGCCTCCTGCTCGAAGATCCAGGTGATCGGGTGGCCCTCA
>DATCMP010000084.1:0-3876 GCA_036563365.1 Thermomicrobiales bacterium | reverse complement strand
GCCAGCCGCAGAACGGGGAGTTCGCGCCCAGGGATGACCGTCGAGCGGTGGATACCGATCCGCTCCGCGCCCATCTTGCGGTAGAACCCCTCGGCGTGCGGGTCGCTCTCCACATGCAGTTCGCGGCAGCCGTGTTCTTTGGCGGTGGCGACGGCGTGTTGCCAGAGCGCGCGACCAACCCCCTTGCCGATCGTGCCGGGGTCGATCCACAGGTCGTCCAGCGTAGCGGTTTCCCCGGAAACGTACAGCTCGTAGAAGCCACACGGCTGGTCTTCGTGCGTCGCCACGCGGATCGTGCCGGTAGTGATCGCCTCTGCGGTCACGGCCAGCTCGTCGCGGTAGGCGGCGATGAACGCCGCGTCGTAGCCCCAGTGCGCCTTGGCGCGCAGGGCCAACGCGCTGAGCGCGTCCGCTTCCTCGGCGCGTGCCGGGCGGATCGGCACTGCAGAAGTTGTCGTCTCTCCGGTCATCGGTATTCCTCCCCTATGCGGTGATACCCTCGGCTGCGTTGCTTCAACGTATGGACCCCATCGCGCCGAATAATGGACCACCAGGCGCACTCTTGTCACGCGAGTACGGGCATTGGCGATCTGTGCAGTAGACCGGGCGATGATGGCAGTGGCGACCTATTGGCGGGCGGTCATTGTCCCCAGGTGGGGATTCAACCGCCCGCCATGCTTGGTCTGCTGTGCTGCTGCGCGCGGCGATACCGGTAGTGCCGTGCGCTTCAGACGATCGACGCGAGGCGGTGCGCCGGGGCAGGGGCGCGGCGCAAGAGGTAAGCGAGGGTCAGGCCGGTGAGGAGTTGGAAGGCCCAGGCACCGGTCGAGCCGAAGACCGCCCAGTTTGTCAGGTCCACGCCAACGACTCTGCCACTGATCAGCCAACCGAGCGCCCAGCCTACCGTGACCACTGCGCCCCAGAGCGGTGTGGTCGCGTTGCCGATGGTGCGGTGTAAGAGGACCGTCTGCGCTAACCCGATCCCCGCGCCGGTCAGCAGCCCGCGCAGCAGGACGGCGTTCCCGTCCATCGCGGTGCCGAGGAGTTGGATCCCGAGCGCCAGCCCCGCCGCCATCCCCGCGCTCGTCGCGGCGATCCACCACGGTGAGAGGGGCAGGCGGCGGGAGAGGGCGAGCCACTGCGCCGCGCCGACAACCGCCCCGGTCGCCGCGCCCGCCAGCAGCCCCTCGTCGGCGGAGTTGATCGCGCCGACCAGGGCGCTGGCCGCCAGCCCGCCGAGCGGTAAACCCACGAACGCGAGGCCCCAGCCGGCCCAGAAACGCCACCCTGGTGATTGTTGATTGTCCATCATCGCCGCTCCTCTGCGTGTTCTTCTCTCAGGCCGGTGGTCGGTTTATGCCCGGAAGCTCAGGGTCGTCTCGTTGCCGCTCGTCGGCTGCGCGGCGTGC
Source organism: Thermomicrobiales bacterium (assembly GCA_036563365.1). Lineage (GTDB taxonomy): Bacteria > Chloroflexota > Chloroflexia > Thermomicrobiales > CADCWN01 > CADCWN01. Next base: position 2,467 of record DATCMP010000084.1, on the reverse strand, counting down.
GCGCGATACCAGCGCACCGTCTCGCGGATCGCATCGGGCAACGGCGTGGCGTGGTCGCCGAACGTTGCCGCGTAACGGCTGTGGTCCACGATGTACGGCTCGTAGAAGATGTAGGCGTTCTCTGAAATCCCGCGCATCGGCGGCACGAACAGGCCCAGCAGCGGCAAGAGCGCGCGGGCCAACGGGCGCGGGATCGCGGAGACGCGCGGTGGGACGCCGATCTCAGCGCAGACGAGGCCGATGAAGGCGCGGAGGGTGATCGCGGGCGCGTTCGGGACGTGCCAGGCGTGGCCGAGCGCGGCGTCGTCCGCGCCGACGGCGACCATCGCGCGTCCGGCGTCCGGGGCGTAGGTCAGGCTGTGCGGCAGGTCGGGGTTCGCCAGCAGTTGGATCGGCTTCCCGGCGAGGGCGGGGCCGAAGAGGCGTTCCCCGGCGAGCGATTCGCGCACCAGCGGCCCGAAGAGATCCGAGGCGCGGACGCTGGCCGCGCGGACTTGCCCGCGGCGGTGCGCCGCGAAGAGTTCCGCGCTCATCGCGCGGCGGGTCGTGCTGCGCGGCCCGACCCCGCGTTGCGGCGTCGCCTCGGTCAGCGGCCTGCCGCCGTGCGGGCCATAGAGGTAGAGGTTTTCCATCACGATCAGCTTCGCGCCAGCGGTTGTCGCGCCCGCCAGGACGCCGCGCTGGAGCGGCGGGAACTGCGCGGGCCAGCGGTGGTAGTCGCGCGGGTTGGTGCAGTTGTAGACGTGGGTCGCCCCCGCGCAGGCGCGGCGGGCATCGGCGGGGTCGGTGGCATCGCCGCGCACGACCTCGACCGTCGGCGGGAGCCCTTTGCGCGCCCCGCTGCGGGTGACGACGCGGACCCGCTTGCCCTGTCCGAGCAGGGTGGCGATCACCGCCGAGCCGACCGGGCCATTGCCGTAGACGACGTGGAGTTCGGTTGCTGTCTGCATCGCGGTTTCCCTTCAGTGTTGCGTGTCTTTTCATGGCGGAAAGGGGTTAGGCGCGGCGGGGGGGGTGTCTCAGGCGACGGGGGCGGGGACGGTGCGTGCCCGGGGAGCTTGCCGCGCGGTTGTCTCGCGGTAGACGAGGAGCCGCACGCCGACCGCGATCAGCCAGACCGACCACGCCAGGTAGCTGACGGTGTTGATCGTGCCCCCGAGCGCCCAGCCCGCCGGTTCCAGCAGGCCAGCGGCGATCCCCCCGGCCAGGACGACCCCGCTCAGGCCCAGCGTCCGCCCGAACTGCGGCGCGCGCCACATCGCGAGGGCGACCCCCACCGTCCAGATACTCGTGCTCAGGTAGCCGAGGTGTTCGCCGATCCCCATCCCGACGTAGCGGTGGAAGGCGTCGAAGACGACCACCGTGGCGGCGCGTTGCGCCTCGCTCGCCTCGGGGGCGAGGTAGGACTGCGCCAACTGCGGCACCAGGAACGGCCAGCGGAGGAAGCCGAGCGCCTGGACCAGCCCGGCGACGATCCCGAACGTCGTGGCGACCCGGAGGATCGCGGGGGCGTCGTCCCCGGCCAGGACGCGGTGCAAGAGGACGGCGATCGGGATGAAGAGGAGCGCGGTGAGGGTCAGGGCGTACCAGACGGCGATCAGCGCGGGGCCACCGGCGGCGAATTTGGTGAGGATATCGGCGACCGGTTGGCGCAAGATGGCGGGATACTCGAACCACGATTGCAAGAGGCTGAAGCAGACGGTGAACGCGACCGGCACGAGGATGAGCAGGGCGGCGACGAGGCGACGTTCCGGGCGGGCGGTCAGGGCGGTCATGGCGAAATCCTTTCCCCGGCGCGGCCGGGTCGGTGCTGAGGTGGGCGGTGCCACGGTCAGGCCGGGTCGGCGATGATGTAGGGCTGCACGATCTGCATGAGCAAGGCGACGCCGCGATCCATCTGCGCGGCATCGACCGTCAGCCCCGCCGTCTCCACGCTGGCGGGCCAGAACTCGCTGACGAGCCAGCAGAGCTCGGCGAGGCGGGTCACCTCCTCCGGGTCGTCGGGGCGGCGCAGCACCCCGGCGGCGACATAGTGGTCGATCAGCTCGCGGAAGCCGACGAAGCCGCGCTCGCGGACTTCCACCCAGCGCTGCTGGAGATAGTCGTCGCGTCGGAGCAGGGCGATCAGTTCGCGGTAGACGAAGCGATAGTCCCAGAGCAGGGCGAAGGTATCCTGGCCGACCCCCCACAAGTCGGCCACGGTCAGCGGGCGGTCGTCCGGCGCGGGCGATGGTTCGCCCCACCGCGCGAACATCCGCTCGAAGAGGGCGCGGATGATCTCCTCCTTGTTGCGGAAGTGGTAGTAGAGGTTGCCGGGGCTGATCCCGCAGGCGGCGGCGATGTGGTTGGTGGAGGCCGCCGCCGTCCCCCCTTCGTTGAAGAGGGCCAGCGCGGCGTCGAGGATCCGTTCGCGGGTGGTCATGGCGCCCCTTCAGGTTTAGAGTAAATACTCTACTTCTGTATATTA
>DATCMP010000073.1:0-2200 GCA_036563365.1 Thermomicrobiales bacterium | reverse complement strand
GTGATCCTGCGTGTCGATCTCGGCGAGAACACGCTGATGCGCTTGCGTTACCTGACCCATTACGAAGCGGAGAACGCCGGCAATGGTCAGAAATCCGATCGGCACGGCAAGAACGGGGCGGATCGGATCATCAATGTCCCGGCGGGGACGATCGTGCGCGACGCCGATACGGGCGAACTGCTGGCCGACCTGACGCGTGAGGGCGATGAGCTGGTCGTGGCACGCGGCGGGCGCGGCGGCCTGGGTAACAGCCACTTCGCCAACTCAATCCGTCAGTCGCCACGGATCGCCGAGAAAGGCGAACCGGGCCAAGAGCGCAACTTGCAACTCGAGCTGAAGCTGATCGCCGATGTCGGTCTCGCGGGCTACCCGAACGCCGGGAAATCGACGTTGTTGGCCTCGGTTAGCGCCGCCCGCCCGAAGATCGCCGATTATCCGTTCACCACCCTCGAACCGAATCTCGGCGTGGTCGAGGTCGACGATCACACATTCGTGTTGGCGGATATCCCCGGTTTGCTTGAAGGTGCGGCGCAAGGGATCGGCCTGGGGATCGAGTTCCTGCGCCATATCGAGCGCACTCGCGTCCTCATCCACGTCCTCGATGGCTCTGGTGGCCTGGAGGAGAACGATCCGCTTGTCGCCTTCGATACGATTAATGCCGAGCTGAAAGCCTACGGGGAAGGGCTCGACGAGAAGCCGCAGGTCGTGGCGATCAATAAACTCGACATTCCTGAGGCGCAGGAGCGGCTGCCAGCGCTACGGGCGGCGCTGGAAGAGCGCGGGTATGTCGTGGTGCCGATCTCCGCCGCAACCGGCGAGGGTGTGCGCGATCTGATGCGGCAAGTCTACCGCGAACTTCAGGCTAACCCGATCGTGGTAGAGGCCGAACCGGAAGCGACCGGACCACGCCGCTATACCCTCGATGACGAGACCGACGAGGAGCATATCGAAGTCGAGCGGATGTCGCGCCATCACTTCTCGATCCACGGGATCAAGATCGAGCGGTTGGCGAAGATGACCGACTTCGGGAACGACGAGGCGGCGGAGCGTTTCCAGCGGGTGCTCCAGGCTTCGGGCATCGTGAAGAAGTTGGATGGCCTCGGTATCCAGGATGGCGATACGGTACACCTCGCCGATCTCGAACTCCTCTGGGGCGAGCAAGAGGGTGAGGCCGACCGCATCCGTGCCGGTGGTCGCCACCGTCGCCGCGAGTAGCACGGTGCAGCAGTCATTCTTCGCGCCGCGCCCGGTCGCTTCCCAGGGTGGGGAAATCGACCGGGCGCGGCGTTTCTTGTTTCCGCCTGCGGCTCTCGTTGGCGGATGGTGGGCGATGCAACGCTTCGCCGACATGGTGCGTATATGGCGGTGATCGATCGCGCTGGGGGCATCACGGTTGCCCGCGCGGGAGTCGCGTGCCGACTATGGGGTTGGCGCTACGAGAGCTTGGGAGGACAGGATGAGCACCAAGAAGCACGATGAATGGCCGAATCTGGAAGCCGATCCGAAGAAAGTGCAAGAACCGAATGTGACGGCGGACCCGACCGGCGAGAAGTCGGGCAATCGTGAGGATCTGACGGCGCAGTTCCAGGAGCTGGGGCAGCGCCTCGTCTCGACCGCGCGCTCCGCGTGGCAGAGCGAACAGCGCCAGGAGTTGCAGCAAGAGATCACCGATGGTTTGCGTACCGTGCGCGATCAACTCACCGAAGCGGTCGATAATGCGCGCGCCTCGGCACGGAATCAGAACGTCGGCGAAACCGTCAAGGAGCAGGTCGGCAAGGCGAGCGAGACGCTGCGCTCGAACGATCTGCTGGACGAGTTGCGGAACGGCCTGGCAACCGGCCTGCGCGAGTTGAATGAGCAGTTGCAGCGGATCTCGGAGCGCCTGGAGCGCCGCGGCGACGCCCCGATGGCGACCGCCGCTGGGGGCACGGCGACCGATGTCACCCCGACCCCAGCAGCAACCCCCGAGGTTGATCAGTTGATGACGACCGGCGGCAGCGGCACCGCACCGAGCGTCGAGCTGGCCCCCGAGCGACAAGGCGACCTGCCGAAGCAGCCCGAAGGCCCGAGTACTGTCGAGAAGCTGTAGCCTCACCCGCCGCAAGCAACAAGCGGGGGCGTCGGCAACTATGCCGACGCCCCCGCTTGTTTGAACGTATCGTTGACGAGTCGGGTTTAGGTCTCCCTCGTTTGCGGGTCC
>DATCMP010000050.1:0-2236 GCA_036563365.1 Thermomicrobiales bacterium | reverse complement strand
CGGCGCGGTGGCACCCGCGCCGACGACCACCCCGTACTTGCGAATAAGCGCAATTGCGCCGCATACTCGCGCGGGCCAATTCGCTATGCTGACGTTGGCGTGACCGATGATGCTGAAGGATCGCGCGGCCAGACCGGGACTGAAGCACCCTGACGCCGCAGGGTAGAGATCCCGACCGAGGAAACTCCCCTGTAACGAGATCGCGCTGTTTCGCCGACACCACCAAGGACCGATGAAGACCCAGGAGCGCCCGACCGCCCGCCCGCTCGCCGGGCAGACACGAACCGAAGAACTCGCCACGGCGTCGCGCGCCAGTCGCGCCGCCAGCCTCGGCCTGCTCTTCGCGCCGCCGAGTGTCGTCTTCGTCGGGCTCTTGCTTCTCCTGCCGCTCGTCGCGTTGCTCTGGCGCACCGCCGAGTCGGGCGTCTTCCTCGCCAGTATCCGCAAGCCGATCGTCGTCCAGGCGCTACGCCTCACCGGCTGGACCAGCCTCGTCACGCTGATCCTCTCGGTCGCGCTCGGCACCCCGCTCGCCTACACCCTCGCCCGCGCCCGCTTCCCCGGCAAGCGGATCGTCGATACCCTCGTCGATCTGCCGATCGTCCTGCCGCCGGTCGTCGCCGGGGTCGGCCTGCTGATGGCGTTCGGTCGACGCGGCCTCGTCGGGCAATATGTACAGGGGAGCTACACCGTGCCGGGGCTCGGCATACGCCTGCCGGACCTCTCCCTCTCCTTCTCCACCACCGCGGTCATCCTGGCGCAACTCTTCGTCTCGGCCCCCTTCTTCGTCCGCGCCGCCCGCGCCGCCTTCGCCGAGACCGACCGCGATGTCGAGGATGCCGCCGCGATCGACGGCGCGACGCCGTGGCAGATCTTCCGCCTGATCACCGTCCCGCTCGCCGTCCCCGCGCTCAGCAGCGGCCTCGTCCTCTGCTGGGCGCGTGCGGTCGGCGAATTCGGCGCGACGATGATGTTCGCCGGAAACTTCATCGGGCGCACCCAGACGATGCCCCTGGCGATCATGGGCGCGATGGAGAGCGACCTCTACGCTGCCCTCGCCCTCTCCGTCCTCCTCGTCTTCCTCTCCTTCGCCGCCCTCTTCGCCTATCGCCTCATCGGCGCGCGGCGCGGCCTGGCGTTGTGACGAACTGGGCGAGTGGGCCGGTGGACCGGTGACGAAAGCGGACGGAACGAGGGGCATAGGGACACGAAGGGGTGTTGGGAGAGCGCGCCCCCCTGCCCCCCAATGCTGCGGGGCAGGGGGGCGTCATTCGTCATTCGTCATTCGTCATTCGCCATTGCGGAGGCTCCCATGACCCCGCCCGTCCCCACCACCTGGGCCAATCACTGGCGCGCTCTCGTCGCCGGGCGCGATACCCAGCGCGGCACCGACCAGCGCGACGGCGATCCCGCGCGCGATCCCTGGTCCGGGCGCGCGGATCGTTTCGCCGCCTACAGCAAGGAGCTGCCCGCCGACGATCCGCTCTTCGTGCGCCTGAAAGCGGCGGTGCGGCCCACCGATACCGTGCTCGATGTCGGCGCGGGCGCGGGGCGCTACGCCACCCCGCTCGCCGCGCTGGTGCGCGAGGTGATCGCCGTCGAGCCGTCGCCCGCGATGCGCCGCCACCTGGCCGAACGCCTCACCGCCGCGAACGCGCGCAATGTCGCCGTCGTCGGCGCGGCCTGGCCCGACGCGGGGGTCGCGCCCGCCGACGTGACGATTTGCGCCCACGTCGTCTACGGCGTCCGCGAGATCGCCCCGTTCCTACGCGCCCTCGACGCGCACGCCCGCCGCCTCTGCCTGATCGGTATCCGCGTCGATCAGCACCCCGGCATAGTCGAGCTCTCGCGCGCCCTCTTCGGCGAGGAGCGCGTCCGCCAGCCCGCCCTGCTCGATCTCTACGGCGCGCTGCTCGACCTCGGCATCGCCGCCGACGTGCAGATCATCCCCGCTTCCGGTGGCTTCCGCTTCGCCGACCATGATGAAGCGACCGCGCACTTCCGCGACCGCCTCCGTATCCCGCCCGGCAGCCCGACCGAGACGCAGTTGCGGGAATTGGTCGCCGCCGACCTCATCCGGGACCCCGATGGCCGCTGGCGCTGGCCGACCCCCGCGCCGCGCAACGCGATCGTCAGTTGGTCGAAGTAAAGGAGCCCCCATGCCCCCGATCACCTACCAGCCGATCGGTGTCATCCGCACCCCCTACCCCGACCCGGTCGGTATCCCGGTCCAGGC
>DATCMP010000044.1:0-19460 GCA_036563365.1 Thermomicrobiales bacterium | reverse complement strand
GGACCACGAGATGGGTCACGCCGAGCCCCTGCAAGACGCTCAGCGCCCGCGCGGTCGGCCCGTCGCGGAACTCGTAGTAGAGGGCTTGGTAGCCCTTCGGCGCGACATTCCCGGCACCGTTGACGACCGGGCGGCCATGATAAAAGGCGTAATACTGATACCGATTGTTCAGCAGTTCCGCGCCCCGCTGATTGGAGAGGAGCAACGGCAACTCGGCGACGATCGCGCCCTGCTGCCCGGCGAGCCAGCGGTAGACACCGGGGATCGCCGCGCCGGTCGGCACGTCGGTGATCGGGTAGGGGCGATTCAACGACTCGCCCACGACCCCGCCGATCAGGACGGCGGCGAGGGCGATGGGCACGACACGCCGCCTCCAGGTCGGGGGCGTGTCAGCGGCGACCGCCCGCCCCCCGTGCGCCTTCGTCAGCAGCCAGTGCAAGCCGAGCCCGGCCAGCGCCGCCAGGGCCAGGCCGTAGAGGATGTTGAAACGTGCGGGGACGCGCATCGAATCGAAACCCGGCAGATTGACGTAGAGGAAGCCGTACGGCATCCGCGTCCAGATCCGGCTCGCGGGATCGCCGGTCAGTTGCAGGACCGGGCCGAGCGCCAGGAGCGCCGCGGCCAGCCCGAGCAGGATCAGGTATTGGGTTACCCAACGTCGCCAGGTGGCGAGCGCCCCGACCACAGCCAGGACCAGGACGATCGCGCCGGGGAAGGCATTGCGCTCCGGCGAATAGCGCCCGGCCTCGCGCAACGGTGCGGTGACCTCACCCCAGAGGCGATTGCGCTCATCGGTCGTCACGAAGGAGGCGAGGTTGGAGGAGTACAGGACATTCTCATCGAGCGACCGCTCGAACGAGAACTCCCCCTGCACCGAACGATAGGCGACCGCCACCGGCAAGACCAGCAACGCCGCCAACACCCCCGCCGCCACCAGTCGTGCCCACACCGCCCAGGCCGGGAACCGTCGGCGCAGCCCCCCTTGCAAGAGGCGCAGCGCGACGAAACCGCCGATCACGAAGATCAGGTAGAGGGCGTAATACTGCGCCGAGAGCGCCTGCAAGGCGACGAGCAACCCGAGCGCAACCGCCTCACGCCAGCGCGGCGCGGTGAAAATCCGGTCGAGAAAGAGAATGATCAGCGGGAAATATTGCCCCGACAGGAGGCCGAGGTGCGGCAGGTGATCGAGGTGGAACGGGGCGAAGGCGTAGGCGATCCCCGCGAGCAGCGCGCCCGCCGCGCCTGCCCCCAGGTGCCGCGCCAGCGCATACATCCCCAGGGCGCTGAGGACGAAGGTGCTGAGGATCGCGAGGTTGTAGATCAGGATCGGGTTGCTGGTGAAGAGCTGGAGCGGCAGGGTCAGCAACGCCGCGCCGAGCAAGAGTTCATCGAAGAGATAGCTGCGGGCGTAGGGATAGAAGATGTTGGCATCGAGCAGTTGCGAAGGGTGCCGCAAGAGTTGGCGCTGCCCCTGCGCCACGCGCCAGACACTATCCAGCGGGTCGAGCGGCGAGACGATCCCCGTGCTGATATGTGCGGCGAGCGGCCAGGTACAGACGATCGCTAGCGCCGCATAGCAGAGCGTCAGGGCGATGAGATGCAGCCCAACGGCCCGCCGTCGCGCGACGGCGGGCCACCACGCGGCGGGAGACACGGCGGTCGGCACGCGAGGGGTGGTCACGGTAGCAGCCGAGGGGATGTTGCTCTTCATGGAGCGTGACTATAGCACGGGCCATGCGCCACAAACCAACAGCAGCGGTGTGCGGCGCTCGCCCGCACGCCACGCTTGCGGAAGTAGGCTAGCGGTTGGAACCGCGCCTGATGGCCCTGGCAAATTCAACAGCGAACCCAACCCACGCAGGCGGGTTTCGTGGCGCATGAGCGCCCCGAGGCACGATCGTGGTCCGCTGCCGGGTCAGGGGATTCAACCGCCAGCCATACCACATTGAAGTTCGCCACGACCATGAATCGCCAGCCCACACCCATACATTGAAGAACACCGGGATGGACGTGTCGCGACCGCGCCTACTTCAGCGGATCTTTGGTCGGATTCTGGCTCTGCGCTTGCAGCAAATCGCGGATCTCGGTCAGCAGCACTTCCTGCTTCGTCGGGGCAGGCGGCGTGTCGATCGTCTTCCGCGCCACGCGCGCCATGATCGTATTCATCGGCTTCACGACGAGGAAGAAGATCACCGCGGCGATGATGATGAAGGAGACGACATTATTGATGAAGTCGCCGATCAGGAACTCGCTCCGGTTGATCGTGAACTTGATCGCCGAGAAATCGGGGGTGCCGCCGACGGCCGCGAGGAGCGGCGTGATCAGGTCCTTCACGAGCGCATCGACGATCGCCTTGAAGGCGGCACCAATGACCACCGCAACCGCCAATTCGACCACGTTCCCGCGGAGGATAAAATCCCGGAACTCCTTCAGCATCGCCGCGCCCCTCCTCGATTTCGGCACCCCCGCCCCAGAGGGATGCCCCGCATCATCACACCGACCCGATCTCGCACAGTATCAAACTCAATTACAGCATACGGCGTCAAGGGTGGCCCACGAGGGAATCCGCCGGGGAAGAGCGAACGAGGAATTACCGTTTGAGGCCGCACAACCCTGTGCGCCGTGTCCGCGCTACGGTACGATAGGGGCAGGGACGAACACTGTGGCGGTGTCCCTCGTGCCACACCCGGCCTGAGGGTCATCAGGGAGAAAGACGATGCAAGATCGTACGTTCGACGACGCGGTGAGTATCCAGGATGTCGATCTACTGGCGCGGCTCACCACCTACGCCGATCACCTGGAAGAGCGGATCGCGCAGGGGCAGGGCTGGCTGATCTTCAACAGTTCGCGCGAACGGTGTGCGCGGATCCTCCGTCTCCTCCAGACCTATCTCGATGGCTATCGCCCGTTCATCTCCCATTGCCACCTCCCCTGGCGCGATTTCGCGCTGCACGCCTATATCAGCACGATCGCCCTACCGCGCGACGCCCCGCAGATCGAGACGGAGGCGGCAGACAGCGAACGGAAGCGCGAGTTCGCGATCGCCACGGGGGTGGCGAATGCCACCGCCTTCCAGCTGCAATACGCCGATCTGCTGATCATCAGCAATCTCAATCCGACCACGGCGCACGAGACGCTGGTCCTCAGTCAGACGGTCGTCGAGCGCGCCGCCAACCGCCGCGCCGTCATCGCCCTCACCGCGCACGATCCGTGGTCCCTCGCCGACGCCTTCAAGGGTGCCGAACCAACCGGCACGACCTGGCAGCAGTTCTACGGCACGATGCGCCGGTCCGGCCTGATCGCGCATTAAACACCGCGGGGGCCGGTGAGCGGCACAGGTAGCGGAGGGGGGGCGTGCCAACGATGGCACGCCCCCCTCATTATGCAATCACGGTGTTAAGTTCAGGCCCTACGGGTGGACACGGCTCCCCCGGTTTACGGATTGGCGGGGGCGTTCCGGCCATTGGTGACGACCCAACTCTGGCAATCGCCCTGATTCTTAAATGTCCCGTCCGGGGTGACGAACGTTTTCCACCCATCCTTCTTGCATTCTTTCGCGCTTGTTGGCACGTTATAGGCCGAATCGACAGATGCCGTAACCAGTGACGGCGCATTGAGGCCGTCTTGGTGGTCGGCGAACATGTTTTCTTGCGCCTCATTCAGGAACATCATCGCGGGGATACAGACCAGCGCGATGACAACGATAACCCAAAGATATTCAACGAGTGCCTGGCCGGCATAGGCGCGCGGTTTCTTGGTCATTTTCTCCCTCATCGGTCAACGTATAGGTGAACAATACGGGTGTACACGCTTGGCGCTTCGATCGTCTTCTCAGGTGCTCTCCGGCTGGGCAACACCCCTCGCCCACCCCAATACTGTACCGCTTACGGACAATGAGCAACAGAGCCATCAGTCTGATACCATCTGGTCATGCGGCCGCCGCCGATGCGGTACAGAGGCATCGCTAGAGGTACCGGCGTATACCCCACCCTGGTACGGTGTCCCTTGCGGCGATCTGCAACGTGCGCCTATAGTCACCGGGAGCAGCACATCCACCCAGATGCCCGGCACCGTGGCCGATCGGCAAGCGAGAGGACGACATGGCCGCACGAGATGCAACCGCAACGCAGGGTACAGCGCCCGAAACACGTCAGCCGCTCGGCGTGCTGCTGCTCCACGGCTTCACGTCCAGCCTGGCGACGGTGAACGGCTTGGTGCCGCATCTCGAAGCGCGCGGCATCCCCTACGCCCTGCCGACGCTGCGCGGGCATGGCACCCGCCCGGAGGAATTAGCGGGCGTCGCCTGGCACCATTGGTACGAGGATGCCGAGCGGGCGCTGGATGATCTGCTGGAGCGCTGCGCGCGCGTGGTCGTGATGGGGCTCTCGATGGGTGGTGTCGCCGCGCTCCACCTCGCCGTGCAACGCCCCGAGCGCCTCGCCGGGGTCGTGACCGTCGCCCCGGCGCTGCGCCTGAATATCACCGGCAAATGGCTGCTGCCGCTGCTGGGGCGCTCGACACGCCAGGCCAGGGTCGATGTGCGGCGGGCGTTCGAGGACGCGACGCTGGCGGCGAAGTCGACCAATTACGTCAGCGCGCCGATCGCGGCGGTCTACTCACTGGTGCGTTTCGGCCAGTTGGTCGAGCGCGAACTGCCACGGATGCGCGTGCCGCTGCTCGTCATCTATACCCCGCGCGACCGCGTCGTCTTACCGGAGAGCGCGCGGATCGTCTACGAGCGTGCCGGGACGCCGCCCGCCGAGAAGGCGATTCGGGCCTTCGAGCGCTCGGGACACGAGATGTTGCTCGATCAGCAACGCGAGGAAGTCTTCGCGACGATCGTGGAGTTCATCGAGGCCCGCGCCCGCTGATGGTCAGCGCCGAATGGTCGTGGGCGAATGGGGGCCATGCGCTCGATTGAAGTTCACCAGAATCGATCCTAGCGGCGCACAACGCGCTCCCTACCGACTACCGCCCGCGCATGGCATACTTACCCACGCTTCGGCCAACGGCCTCCGAAGATCGAGGGGGATATGTCATACATCCAGGGGTTGCGTCGCTTCATCGGCCACGAGCGGATCATCACGCCAGGGGTGCGCGCGATCATCCGCGACGGCGCGGGGCGCTTGCTGATGCAGCGCCGCAGCGATTTCGGCACCTGGGGGCTCCCCGCCGGAGGGATGGAACTCGACGAATCGGTCACCACCGCCCTGGCGCGCGAGGTCGTCGAGGAAACCGGGCTGCGCGTCATCCGGGCGACGCCGTTCGGGATCTACAGCGACCCGAAGTACGCGGTCACCTACCCGAACGGCGACCAGATCCAGCCGTTCACCCTGGCCTTCCTGGTCGAGGAGTGGTCCGGCGAACCGGTGGCCGATGGCGATGAGTCGCTGCAACTCGCCTTCTTCGCCCTCGATGCCCTGCCGCCCGACGAGCAGATCCATCCCCCGCACCGGAAAACCCTCCTCGACTTCCAACGCTTCATCGCCAACGGCACCTTCATCGTCGATTAAGAGACCAACCGACGCACATTACCGACGCACAAGCTCATAGGCCCACTCACCGCCGACTGCCGACTGCCGACTGCCGACTACCGGCTACCAACCACTCGCTAGCGCTAGGAGTGACGTGTGAAACGCTACGACATCCCGCTCGTCCCCGGTCCGGTCACCGTCGCGCCGGGGACGTTGGCCGCGTATACCGAGAACTACGGGTCGTCCGACCTGGAACCGGAGTTCCACACCCTCTATCGCGAAACCAGCCGCATGCTCGGCGAGATCATGTCCACCCGCAACGACGTGGTGATCGCGCTCGGCGAGGCGATGATCGTCCTCTGGGGGACGATCAAGAGCACCCTCGGGCCGGGTGATCGCCTCCTCGCCATTTCCAGCGGCCTCTTCGGGGCCGGCTTCGCCGACATGGCCCGCGCGGTCGGGGCCGAGGCCCGCGTGGTCGAGTTCCCGTGGGATGAGGTGCCGGACGCCGATGTCGTCGCCGCCGCCGTGCGCGAGTACAACCCGACGCTCGTGACGATGGTCCATTGCGAGACCCCCAGCGGCACCCTCACCCCCGTCGAGGCGATCGGCAAACGCCTGCGCGAGGTCGCCCCCGACGTCCTCTTCGCGGTCGATGCCGTCGCCTCGATCGGTGGCGCGCCGCTCGATACCGACGCGGCAGGGATCGACTTCTGCCTGCTCGGGACGCAGAAGTGCCTCTCGACCGTGCCGGATCTCGGGATCGTCTCCGTCAGCGGGCGCGGCTGGGCGCGGGTCGAACAGGTGAACTACGAGGGATACGACGCCCTTGCCGCCTTCCGTCGCGCGCTCGACAAGCACTATTTCCCCTACACCCACTCCTGGCACGCCGTCAGCGCGCTGAACGCCGCCTGCCGTGCCCTGCTCACGGAGGGGCTCGCCGCCTCCCACGCCCGCCACGCCCGCGTCGCGCAAGCCTGGCGCGATGCGACGCGCGAGATGGGCTTTGCGCTCTACCCCAAGCACGAGCCGAACTCTGCCCCCACCGTGACCGCGCTGCAGATGCCCGCGGGACTCGACTGGCCGACCCTCGACGCCCGCCTGCGGTCGCGCGGGATGGTCGTCGGGGGCAACTACGGCCCGCTCGCCGGAAGGGTTTTCCGCATCGGCCACATGGGCAACCAGGCCACCGACGATCTCTTCGAGCGCGGCACCGCTGCCCTGCGCGAGGCGCTACGCGAGGGGCATCAGGGATGAGCAAGGCTTTCCGATCTGTGGGGGGTTAAGCCCCTACCCCCCGCTGCGGCTTCCAGCCTCCCGTATCGGGGGAGGCTGGAAGCCGCGCACCTGGCAACGCCTCCAACCCCGCCCCACGGCGGGGCAAGTACTCCTTGGGTAGCGGGTGACGAGCGAACATAGTCCTGACTCGCAGCTAGCTGAACTGGGTTCATCCTGCTACGCGCGGCGGTCAGGGCCACCCTCTAGCGCGGCGACCAGACCAGCATACTGTAACTCCCCCGGTCGGAGATCTTCTTCAGACCGGGGCTGGTCGCGCCCAGGGGATGCGGCGCGCTCAGTTCCAGCATGAAGAGGCCGCTGCCGGAGAGGAACGCGATCCGCCGCCCATCGGGCGACCAGGCCGGGACCGGATCGTCGCCGCCGAGCGCCGTCAGGCGGCTGAGCGCACCGCTCTCTAATGAGAAGAGCCAGAGATCGGCGGGCAGACCATGCGCGGCAGCCAACTGTGGAACGAGCGGCGCGACGATCCAGCGGGCGAACCGCGCCAACGGATTTTCCCCGCGCACCGCATCCGGGGCCAAGGGGGCGTCGGCAGTCGGTCCACCAGAACCGGCGAAGACGATCGTCTTCCCATCGGGCGAGAAACGCGGGGCGGTGATCGCCTGGAACCGTGACGACGTGCCGATCAACTGCTGGCCGTTCTGGCCCGCCGCATCGGCGATCCAGAGGGTCGGCGCGAAGGTCTGCGGGTCGATCAGCACATAGGCGAGCCGCGCCGCCCCACCGGCGGACGCGACACCGGGATCCTGACCACCCTTGACGACTCGTGACCGCGCACCACTCGCCAGATCGAGGCGCTGAATCTCTTTCAACGAGTTGAGGTAACGGCCATCCGGGCCGAGGACCGGCGCGGTATAGGTGTAGAGCAGCGACTTGCCATCGTCCGCCCAGGTCAGCGACTGGATCAGGGTTCCCGGCTGATCGTGCGTGAAGAGGCGACGGGGGTTGCGGCCATCCTGATCCATCAGCCAAATGTCGGTCCCGGGCAACACCGGTGCCGTCGATGGCGAGGCAGCCGGGGCCGGCACGACAACGACGGTGTAGGCGAGGATCGTCCCATCGGGCGAGAGGGCCGGATCGCCGGCGTAGGCGTCGCGGGCGATGGTCGGCGTCAGGTTGGCCGGAGCACCGCCGGCCGGATTGTTCGCCCAGATCGCGCCATCGAACGCGTAGATCAGCCGCCCATCCCCACTCGCGACGGGGGTCGCGGCGCGCGGCGTGACGGAGGCGAGCGCATTCGCCCCCCGCGTAGCGCTGGCGGTCGGGGAACCGGGAGTTGTCGGTGTGGCCGCAGTCCCCCCACCGGCGGGGGTCACCGTCGGCACCGTCGGTGGCACCGCGGTCGGCAACGAGGTCACAGATGGCGGCGTGGCCCCGGCGGCGGTCAGCCGGTTGAACTGCCGGATGTAGTTCACCAGATCCCACTTCTCGGGGTCGCTGAAGGTATCGCCCCAGGCGGGCATCGCCGAGCCGGGGAAGCCATCGCGGATCGCATTGAAGAGGTAGCCATCGCTATGATACGCCGTATGCGGCTGCGTGAAGTCGGGCGGGCGCGGGTTCAGCGTCGCCGCCTGCGGCCCATCGCCCTGCCCCGCCGCGCCGTGGCAGACGACGCAGTTGGCCGCGAAGAGGCGCTGCCCGCGCGCGATCGAGGCGGCATCGGCGGTGTACGGGTTCGCGGGCTCGACCGGGCGATTAAAGACGACCTCGTTCGGCTCGCCGTTGTAGACGAGGTAACCGCCGACCACCAACGCCGTCGGGACGAGCATCAGCAGCGCCGTCCCGAAACCGGAGCCGCGCCGGAAGAGGCGCACCCCGAAGAAGGCGAAGATCAGGCCGACGCCGAGCGCCACGAAGCCGATCCCCCGCAGGGAGTTCAACCGGGGGAGCTGCGGCGCGGTGAACTGCCCTTGGGCCGAGGCCAGATTGGCGGTCGAACCGATCGGGAAGGTGAACATCTGGTCGATGTCGGCGACGTTCGCGCGACGGACAAGCACGCGGATATCCCAGCGACCGCTCATCGAGAGATAGGGGCCGGAGGCGGTGTAGTGTCCACCGCCGCGCGAGGTGGCGATCGCTTCGGCCTCGCCCATATCCATCTCGGGGTGGGTCAGGCGCAGCGCCACGCGCTCGGCGTCGGCGACCGGCTGCCCGCCCTGCGTCTTCCTGAGGAAAATATCGAAGCTGTTGTCGCCCGGTTGGAGCGCCGCCAGGGTCAGCGTCACCGTCAGGTCATCGACCTTGATGGTCTGCTCGCGCTTCGGCGCGCGGGCCTCGACGATCGCCTCGCGCGCCGGGACGAAGCCGGTCATGAACGCGACCGCGAGGATCACCGCGACGCCGAGCAGCGCCTCGACACGGATGGCGCGCCCGAACTGCCGCAGCAGGATCGGCGTGGTGCGTGCCTGTTCGGCGACGGCGATGGCGCGTTTCGCCGCCCCCTTCGGCAGGGGCGCGGCGAGGAGCGGGCGCAACCAGAAATGGCTGAACGCGCCCAGAGCCACCAGCCCGGCGAACAGCACCAGCTTGATCGTCAGCGCCCGGCCATACTCGGTCGGCAGCAGGGCAGCGAGCGAACCGACATGCAGCCAGGCGCCGTAGAGACCGGTGAGCGACAGCACGATGATACTGATCGTGGCGAACCGCGAGAAACGGATGACAACCCCGGCGAAGACCGGGCGCAGCGCCGCGCCGAAGCCGCGCACCAACGGCAGGGTGAGGATCAGGCCGAACAGCCCGCCGACCCACACGGCGGTGCCGAGCAGGTGGAGCCAGTCGAGCGCCACGGTGAACGGCACCCAGAACGGGGCCGCCGCGCCATGGCTGATCAGGCTGATCGTCAGCAGGTATGCCATGCCGAGCGTTAGCCCGAAGAGGAGCGGCCCGAGCGTGGTGAGGGATGTCGGCGCTTCCCCCTCTTCGACAGTGCCGCCCCGGCGCTCGCCGCGCACGGCGACGACGATCAGCGGCCCGAGGAACATCCCGG
Organism: Thermomicrobiales bacterium; assembly: GCA_036563365.1. Lineage (GTDB taxonomy): Bacteria > Chloroflexota > Chloroflexia > Thermomicrobiales > CADCWN01 > CADCWN01. The sequence goes on along the minus strand of DATCMP010000044.1, from coordinate 9,701 downwards.
CCACCAGCGGCAGCAGCACCCGCGCCGACCAGATCGCGCCGGTGCGGGTGTTAAAGAGGAAATCGCTCAGCACCGCGCCATCGAGCGCCCCGAGCGCCGAGCGATTCGTCACCTTCGCCGCTTGCAGGACCAGCCCCACCACCGTCGTCACCAGCAGCACGGTCAGCCCCAGCCCGGTGAGCGCGATCAGGCGGCGGGCGATCCGGCGGGCAACAGCCGTCCCGGCACCATCGGTTTCCGGGACCGTCGCGCGCAAGGTCGGCAACCAGACGAGCAGCAATAACCCCAGCGCCCCGACAACGGTCGTCGCCGCGAGGATCGCGAGCCACTTGGTGATCGTTTCGGCGGGGGTCGGCGGGGTGAACCGGGTGCCACTCGGGATGTCGCCGAAGGCGGTCGCGGCGGGCGGCGGGGTGCTGCCGACCGCGAAGGCGAACGAGCCCGCCGTGGTGTGCCCATCGACCGCCGAGTTCGCGCGCCAGACGACCGTATAAAACCCTTCCGGCAAGGGCTGCACGTCGATCGCTAGTCCGAGCGGGTCACCAGCGATCGGGCGCAGCACCCCCTGGGTATATTCCTTCCGATTCGGATCGTAGATCTTGATCTCGCTATATTTCGGCTCGGGATTCTCCGTGAAGAAAAGGCGAACCTCGGTCGGCGCGACCGGATTGGGGCTGCCCGCCACCGGCTCCGACCGTGCCAGATTCGCGTGCGCCGAGACGGGCGTGGCGGGCAGGAGCAAACCAAGCAGGAGCGACCACAGCGGCAGCAGGGGTAGTACGCGTCGCCTCGTTACCACGCCCTACCCCTCGCTCCGCAGATGTCGATCCGGCAACGGATCGTGCAGATCAGCGGCTTCCCCGGCCCCGGCCTCGGTCCCAGCCTCGGCATCGCCGTCATCCTGCGCCGGTTTCTCGCGCAGCACGGCGAGAGCAACGCCCAGGATTGCCGTCGCCGGGATTGCCAGGCACGCCACCTCATCCCAAATACCGGTCACACCATGCAGCAAGATCAGATTCACAATACCTCAAAAACTTGGCGACAACCTTCGTCGAAACAACCGCAGGCGCGGCGCGGGCGGCAACGCTATGATCGTCGCCCGCGCCACCTCGCGCTAGGGCGTGTCTGACGAACCACTGCGAGGCATTTCGATGGGTCGTGGCTTACGAACTACCGCTTTGAACCGTTCCTCCATCGCGCCGTGTGCGGCGAAGTTCGCTCGCGCTTGGCCGAGGAGCACTGCATTCGGCCCGTAGCCACGCTCCAATACGGGCTGTCCGAACAGTTCCATAGGGTCGGCATCCTCCCAGAAGCACACCTGGCATACGTCATACTCTCCACGCTGCAAGAGCGTGTAATAACCGCAGCATGGGCACTGTTGCCGCACTCGTCTCGTCAACCTGACGTCTCCTTGTTCGTCAGACACGGCCTAGTCGTCGCCCTGACCGGGCTGTGCCGCAACACGCCCGGCAGCGGCGGTAGCGGTCGGGCGGCGCAGGAAGGCCGCGAGCCCCACTGCGAGCCCGAGGGCACCGACCACGACAGCGGCGATCGCGATCAGCTGCGCCGTCCTCGCCGCCGACTTCGCCGCGTCGAGTTGCGCTTGCAAATCCGCGGGGGCCGCCGCGACCGCATTCGGGAACTGGAGCGCCGTCAGCGATTCCACATCATTAAAACGTTCTGGGCCGGACTCGAAGGTCTCATCGATCTTCTCGCCATTAATATCGCCGTAGATACGGAACCGGTATTGACCCGCTGCCGTCGGTTGGAAGTAGCCCGCGTAATTCCCGGCCTGACCGAAGCGCGCCCGCAACGTCAAGTCGAGCGTCTTCCCGTTCGCGAGGACCTGAGCTTTCAACGTCTTGTCCAACCCCTCGATCGCCTTGGCGCTCCCATCAGGATTCTTCTCGGTCTTGCTCGTTACCGCCAGTGAAAGGCCATTGAGCTGCCCCTGATACGCAGGCTCGGTGAGAAAGCCCACGACCGCCTGATATTTCCCACCGCCCAGATCGCGGCGCTCGTGCGCCGAAGCGCCCTGCGGCACCGCCACGAGGACCAGGGCCAGCGCCAGGATGAGCGCTCCGCAAAGCACACCGCATCGTTTCATTGCCTGCACGGTTATTCTCCCCTCTTCTCATCATCGGTCGCCACCCGCACCGTTATTGCGGCGGGATGGCTACCATGATCCCGCCCGAGCGGTACACCGAGTACGCTATCGATCGATAGGCGACTCGCGTTTGGCTCGGTATTCAGCATCGCGATAGCGTCAGAGTGCGATTAAACGTATCGCGGGGGCGGGGCGAGGGGCGAGGGGATTTGGCCGCTGACGAAGATGGTCGGCTCGTTGGGCAATCGCCGCGCACGCGCGGCAACACGGATCACAACGACCGCCGCTAGGAGCCCGGTCGCGGTATAGGTGTTGATCTCCGGCTGCAAGCCGGTGAGCGGCTTGAGCGAGAGCACGCCGGGTACGTTCTCGCGCGCTTCGGCGCGCGCGGTCGCCTCTTCATGGGTGAGGACCCGATCAACCGCGCTGACCGTACCGACCGAATGGAGCGCCGACAACGCGTGGTCCAACGGATCGCCGCGATGCGCGTGGTGATTAACCCCGAGCGCGCCCATCAGGATATGCTCGTGGTATGGCAACGAGCCGATCCAGTCATGCGTGAGCGTGGTGAAGCTGAAGCCACCGAGGAAGAGCAGGAGCAGGCTCAGCGCCGCCCATTGCGCGCTGCCGACTTTGCGCCGCCGCACCGTCGCCCTCGTCACCGCCCCACCTACCGTGTCGCCCGTCACCGCCACACGCGCTGGCCGTTGCCGGCCATCGAATAAACGCGCGGCGGTCGCGATTTGTCTGTCAGTAGCCAATACGCTCCGGTGCCCGGAACGGATTGTTGCCCGCTGACCGAACGGATACACTTGCTAGTATACCAGCGGGTGTGACGACACCTCGCCCGCACATCAGGCGTTGCTCCCCCATTAAGCAGCGACAGCAAGCACGATCGGCCCACCACCGCGCGGCGATGCGGCACGGCGACAATGCGGAGGCGATACGGCGCATATGGAGAAGCTCTGGACCCCCTGGCGGATGGGCTATGTCGGTGGGGCGCGCGAGGCGGGCTGCATCTTCTGCGACAAGCCCGCCGCGGACGACGATCGCGCGAACCTGATCCTCCATCGCGGCCAGCACGCCTTCGTGATCATGAACCTCTACCCCTACAACACCGGCCACGTCATGATCGTCCCCTACGCGCACGTCTCGACCCTCGCGACCCTGCCCGCCGCCGCGCTCGCCGAGATGACCAGCCTCCTGCCCTGGATCACGGCGCTCCTCGAACGGATCTTGCGCCCGGCGGGTTTTAATGTCGGGCTCAACATCGGCGATGTCGCCGGGGCGGGGATCGCGGCGCATTTGCACATGCACGTCGTGCCGCGCTGGGTCGGCGACGCCAACTTCATGCCGATCCTCGCCAACACCACCGTGATGCCGGAACTGATCCCCGTCACCCAGGCGAAGCTGCTGGCCGAGATCGCGCGCCAGCCGTTCCCGGCGACGGCGGACACCGAGGGGGTGGCCGAACAGGCCGGTGGCGTGGTGATCGACGCGGCCGGGCAGGTGGCGGTGCGCCGCGCCAAGAAGGGCGACTACGTCCTGCCGAAGGGGCACATCGAGAAGGGCGAGTCAGCGGCGATGGCGGCGGTGCGCGAGGTTGTCGAGGAGATGGGCGTGGCGACCCGGATCCTCGACTGGCTCACCGACGTGCGGAACGATTACAAGAAGGCCCGCCACATCGCCTACTTCCTGCTGCGCGTCGAGCGCCGGTTACCCGAGTTCGCCGCACACGATGGCACCGATACCTTCTTCGTCACGCCGGAGCAGGCGCTCGCCCTCCTCACCTTCGACAACGATCGCGCGCTGGTGCGGCAAGCGCTGACGCGCGACGCCGCGATTCGCGCGCAGGGAGCCGCCGGCGATGCCTGAGCGCTCCCGGCAAAGACGCCGCGCCGTTCGGCTGTACAGCACGCTGGTGCTGCTGGTCGGCCTGTTGAGTGGCCTCGCCGGTACGCCCCCGGGCGCGGGGGCGGCACCGCGTGGGAGCGGCGATCTCTACCTGGCGCTCGGTGATTCCCTCGGGGTCGGGCTCCTCGCCAGCGCGCCCGACACGCGCGGCTACGTCGCGCGGTTCCACAGCCTGCTCGAACAATCGGCGGGCCACCCGATCATCCTCCGCAATCTCAGCGTCAGCGGCGAGACGACGCGCACGCTGATCGACGGCGGGCAACTCGCCGCCGCGCAGGCGACCCTCGCCGAGGCGCAACGGTCGGGCTGGCGGGTCAGCCCGATCACGATCGACATCGGCGGCAACGATCTCCGCGCCCTCCAGGCGCGCGACAACGCCGCGCGCGAGGCGGGGCTGGTCGATTTTCGCGCCGCCCTGGCCCAAATTTTCGACACGCTGATCGCCGCCACGACCGTCAACGGTATCCGCCAGGGTGATATGATCGCGATGACGGTCTACAATCCCTCCCCCGGCGACCCCAAGATCGTGCGATCGGATGCTTGGTGGATCGCGCGCTTCAACACGGCGATTACGGAGGAAGCGACGAAGCGCAATATCGCCGTCGCCGATGCGTATGGGCGTTTCGTCGGGCGCGAGAAAGCCTTGACCTGGATGCCGCTCGACTTCCACGCCAACAACGCCGGTCATCAGGTCATCGCCAATGAGTTCTGGCGGGCGGCGGGCTACGATACGACCCCGCCGACGTTGGAGATCGTCGCACCCGCCGCGGGCGCGGTGCCGCGTGCGGTGCCGACGATCAAGGTGCGCGCCGCCGATACGATCGGCGTGACACAGGTGACCTTCCGCCTCGACGAACAGCCGTTGCCCGCACCGGTCTATAGTCGCGAGCTGAACCTCTGGATCGGCTATTGGGATGCGCGTATGGCGAGCGCCGGGCCGCACCGGCTTGTCGTCACCGCGAGTGATGCGGCGGGGAATACCGCCAGCAGCGAGGTCGTGCTGACGCGCTAGAAACAAGACCGTTTTGATACCCAACTTTCGCCCGAATTGGCGTACCCCAGTGCGCGCGTGGTATTGACAAGGAGTGGCCTTCTTGCTCCCTTCTCCTTCCGGCCGTCGTTGTATGAGAGGAGGGAGTCGTCATGTCCGCCCTGGCCACCGCCGAGCCCACCCGCCACAGCACCGCCCGCGCCAGTCTGGCCGTCCTGGGGCTCAAGCTCCGGGAGTTGGATCTCTTCGGCCCTATCCGGGATGACGTCCATGTCGCGCAGAAGACGGTGCGCCATACCCCGGGCGAGAAGCTGTACGATGCTTTCATCGCCCTCCTCGCCGGGGCGCAAGGCCTGGTGGAACTCAACCGCTGCGTGCGCGCCGATCCGGCCCTCCATGCGGCGTTCGGGCGCGCGGCCTGCGCGGAGCAGTCGGTGGTGCAGGACACGCTCGACGCCTGCACCGCCGAGAATGTCGCGCAGATGGAACAGGCCCTCGACCGCATCTATCGTGAGCAGCGCCGTGGCTACCACCACGACTATGACCGGGCCTGGCAGCTCCTCGACGTCGACGTGAGCGGCTTGCCGTGCGGGAAGAAGGCGGCCCTGGCGACCACGGGTTACTTCGCCAAGCAGCGTCGCCGTCGCGGTCGCCAGCTGGGTCGGGTGCTGGCCACGATGTACCAGGAGGTCGTGGTGGATCGGCTCTTCGCCGGGAACACCCAACTCCGCGCCGCCCTGCCGCCCCTGGTCCTCGCGGCCGAGCAGGCCTTGGGCCTGGACGAAGCCCGACGGCGGCGGACGGTCTTGCGTATTGACGCGGGCGCGGGCGGCGTCGCCGACATCAAGTGGGTGCTCGAGCGCTGGTACCATGTCGTCGCCAAAGATTGCTCCACCGCCCGCGCGCCGACTGGCGGTGGCGGTGACCACCTGGTTCGCTGACCCTCGCCAGACGGACCGCCAGGTAGGTATCGTCATCCTCCCGGCACTCGAATACGAGACGGAGACGCATCAGCGGACTATCACGCGGGTGGCCGTGCGCTGCCCTCAGGCCTCCGGCGCGTGGGGAGTCGGCGTGGTCATCTCGACCCTGCCTGCGGACGCGGCACTGCTGCTCAACGGACAAGAGTCGGCGCTCGCCGCCGACCCCGCGGCGGTCGCGCTCGCCTACGCCTACCTCTACGACCGGCGTAGCGGCGGCGTGGAGACCGCCTTCAAGGGCGATAAGCAGGGGCTCGGCCTGACGAAGCGCAATAAGAAGCGCTTCGAGGCCCAGCAGATGCTCGTCGCCCTGAACCAACTCGCCCACAACGTGCTCATCTGGGCGCGCCGCTGGCTGACAGCGCACGCCCCGCGCGTGTGCGCCTTCGGCCTCAAGCGTCTGGTGCGCGACGTCTTCGGCGTGCGCGGGGTGATCGAGCGCGCACCGGGCGGCGCGGTGCGCGCCATCGTGCTGAACCAGGCCGATCCCCTCGCCCCGCACCTCCTGGCCGCGCTGTGCGCGCTGGCCGCCGCGACGGCCATCCCGATCCGGCTTGGCGAGACGTAGCGGCCGCTCGGCGTCACACACGCCGTCGTCCCGCCACCGCGCTGTGCGCGGCGGCGCGCCACGGCCTGCCCTCGCGTCCCCCGCCCAGCCGATTTTAGCGCCTGGGCGTGCATGCCGCGCGCTATACGGTCCCCGGGGCGGTGGGGCCTGTAGGCGCGGTCGTATCATGCCGAGATTCAGGAGACTACGTCGCAGACCCACCAGCGTATGCCCTCGCCGGCATGTGCGCCATAACAATAACTGCAACCCCTAGTCCCATACCGTCATTTCGGGCGAAAGTTGGGTAGATAAGCAGCACGATGGCGTCAGCGAAGGATTTGGTGGGCTGCGGCCAGCGTTGATGTTGGGCCGTCTTGACGCGAAAATTGGCCATCTTTTGCTTAACGACGCGCGGGTTGCTCCGCTCCGCGCGTTGCGGCAGTACCTGCCCCGCGATGGCGCGCAACGCGCGGCGGTAGAGCGCCCGCCGTGCCCGCGTCCCCCACAACTGCGCGAGCGGGAGGAGATCCCGGATCAGGCGGAGCGTCCCGACGAAGCTGAGGCGCAACGGCGCCAGGGCAGCGGGCGCGGCCTGCACCATCGCCGCGCGGAGGAGATAGTGTGCGACGAGCAGGCCATAGATCTCTCGGACGACGCCGAGCGGCTTGCGGCTGCGTAGCGGCCGCGCGGGTCGCTGATGGGCCTTCAACTCATCCAGCGCCGATTCCACCGCCCAGCGCCGATGATAGGCCGCGACCAGTTCGCGTGCCGGGGCGGAGTGCGGCGCGACCAGGGCGGTGACGAGGCGATGCTCAAGCCGATGGCCGGGGCGCTGCGGGTCATCCAGGGTGGAGCGGATCAGGCGCACGACGACGTGGGCACCATGGTAGCGGCGCGGGTGGTCGAATGGGCGCAGGCGGACGAGCAGCGTGCCGTCGGCCAGCGCCTGGACCGGGACAGGACGCACGGTGGCGGGGAGGCGGCCGAGGAAGTCGGCGCCGCGCTGCTGGACCGCCTCCACCATCGCGACGTGCTGGAAGCCGCGGCCCCACAGCACAAGCGTGCCCGGCCCGGCCGACCGAAGCAGGCGGCGCCCCGCGCGGCGCTCGTCGGTCAGCCCCGGCCAGACCCCGGCGTCGCAGACGGCGCGGGTGCCGCACGCGACCAGCCGCACGACCAGCGCTTGTGGCCAGGCGCCCCTCCCGCGCGGCGTGGGGCGACGGCCGAAGGCGCGCGCGTTCGCCGGAGTGTCGGGCAGGTCGACGTGGCTGCCGTCCAGCGCCAGCAACCGTCGGCCGAACAGGAACGCGCCCGATGTCGCGGGCGTGGCCAACGGGCGGCAGAGTCGCCGGAAGAGCGCGACCACCGGCCGCGCGCCGAGGCGATACCGCGCCTGGCACCGCGCCCCGGCGGTGGCCCCGGCCGCATCGCCGACGCTCCCATAGCCGACGACACGCCGCAGGACGTGGGGCAGCGCCTCGTCGGCGTACAGGTTCATCAGCACGCAGAACAGCAGCATGCAGCGGGCGGGGATCGTCGGCGAGCGCGGCATCCACCATCGCTGGCGGTAGCCATGCCCCCAGCGCACCGGTGGTCAGCCGCTCGACAGCGGCCTCAGCGGGACATACGATAACCATGCGCGGCCTCCTCTGGCGACCTGGTCGATAGCATAACCAGTATCCCCGGAGGGGGTCGCGCACGCCTTATCTACCCAACTTTCGCCCGAATTGGCGGCACTCAACCGGCTGTCGGCTGGCAGAGTGATTCTACGGCTCGTCGAGCCGGACCTGGACGGTCGTGGCGGCGGCCATAGCGCGTAAAGCGGCAAGGAGATACGCGGCAAGCGGGTCGACCCGGTTCAGCGCGACCGCCAGCACGCGCCCGCCGCCACTCTCCACCGTCCCGTGCACGCCGAACACGTCGCGCACCAGCCGCTTGATCCCGAACGCGCGCAGGCGCGGGGCATGTGCCGCGAGCCAGCGCCGCGCCCAGATGGGGACGTTGTGGGCGAGTTGGGTGCGCGCAACCAGGATCTGCTGGGCCTCAAAACGTTTCTTGTTGCGCTTCGTGAGCCCGAGTCCCTGCTTGTCCCCCTTGAATGCGGTCTCCACGCCACCGCTGCGTAGGTCATAGAGGTAGGCGTAGGCGAGCGCAACCGCCGCCGGGTCAGCGATGCGTGCCGGGTCTTGCCCGCTGAGGCGGAGCGCCACGGCGGCGGGCAGGGTCGAGATAACCACCCCGACGCCCCAGTCCCCGGAGGCTCGGGGGCAGCGCACGGCGACCCGCGTGATGGTCTGCTGGCACCCTTCCGTGTCGTACTCCGGTGCCGGGGTGGTGACAACGCCCACATGGCGGTCAGCCTGCCGGGGATCGGCGAACCACGTGGTCACGCTCTCGGCGAGGCGGCGTGCCCGCGCGGTGGAGCAGTCCTTGGCGACGATCTGCTACCCGCGACGTAGCGCCCAGGTGCGGTCCGCGACACCGCCCGCACCGGCATCAATGCGCAGGATCGTCCGTTGCCGCCGCGCTTCATCCAAATCGAGCGCCCGCTCCGCTGCGAGGATGAGGGGCTGTAGTGCGGCGCGCAATTGGACATTCCCGGCAAAGAGCCGATCGATCACCACCTCCTGGTACACCGCAGCCAGCACCCGCCCGAGCTGACGCCCCCGGCGGCGGCGCTGCTTGGCGAAATAGCCGGTGGTCGCCAGGGCCGCCTTCTTCCCGCACGGGAGGCCGCGCATATCGACATCAAGGATCTGCCAGCCCCGGTCGTAGTCGTGGCGAGAGCTCCGGCTAGGCGCGCGAACGATGCGATCCATCGCCTGCTCCATCTGCGCGACATTCTCGGCGGTGCAAGCATCCAGCGTATCCTGCACGACCGACTGTTCCGCGCAGGCCGCCCGCCCGAAGGCCGCCTGGAGCGCGGGATCGGCGCGCAGGCAGCGGTGGAGTTCCACCAGACCTTGCGCCCCCGCGAGGAGGGCGATGAAGGCATCGTAGAGCTTCTCGCCGGGCGTATAGCGCACGGTCTTCTGCGCAATCTGGACCTCCTCGCGGATAGGTCCGAAGGGGTCTAATACTGACTTAGGCGGAAATCCTTGCATCTGGGCAAGCGGTGGCGCGGGCGGTGAGGGAGCGGACGCGGGCGGGATCGTCCATCAA
>DATCMP010000026.1:0-16841 GCA_036563365.1 Thermomicrobiales bacterium | reverse complement strand
CGCGCCTTCTTTTGGCGCTTATCGTGTCCGCGCTGCTTCGGCTCCGTCGCCCGCGTCTCTTCGTCGACGTCCTCGGCGGCCTCCTCGCCGACCTCCTCGGCAGGGACTTCGACGCCAGCAACCAACTCCGCCCCCGCCATCACTTCCGCGCCCGGCATCGGCGTGGAAAGAACGTCGGCATCATCAACGCCATCGGCGTTCCCCGCATCAGTGGCAGCCACAGCTTCCGCAGTCAATGCGCCAGCGATTTCGCTCGGCGCGACATCGTTGACGGCGGCGGTAGCGTCTGCAACTTCGGCCTTCGCCGCGTCGGCGTCCTGGGCCGGTTCCGCGTCGTCGATGCTTGGCAGAGCGGCTTCTTGCGTTGCATCGGGCTCGGGTGTTGGCTCCCCAGCGGGAGTGGGAATCGGCTCGGCCATCAGCTCAACCTCCGGTGTCGTTGGCGTAGCGAGCGTCATGGTGACGTGTTCGGATGTGGCGACCGACGTGGCTGCTGGTGCCGGTGCGTCATCGGAGGTGCCGCCCGCCGGTTGTACCGTGATCGGCTCGCCACTCGTCAGCCGCTCCGGTACGACCGGCGGTGCCGCGGCATCCACCGCCGCCTCATCGCCGATACGCACGATAAGCGCCTCGGAATCGTCTGGCACAGGCGCGGGGATCGGTTGACCGGCCGTCGGTGTGCGTCGTTTCGGCGCGCGACCGCCACGCGCCGCCGCCATGTTGGGATAACGCGCTCGCAACAGCATCTTGATCAACTCATCGACACCCGGAGGCGCGGCCGCGCGCAACTGCCCCACAACCTCTTCGACCGGATATTCGACGCGGCGTTGCTCGACCGACCAGCCTTCGTCGGTCCAGGTGAGCAGCCCATAACCGGCACGCCGGTCACCGTCTTTCGGCAAACCGACGCTCGAAATATCGGCCAACAAGAGCCGCCCGACCCGGCGAGTGAAGGGCAGATGGAGATGACCGAATGCCACGACCGCAACATCCGGCGGCACCATATCCAGGAATGGTTCAAGCTGTGCCTCCGGCACGAGTGGGCGCAGGGGGTCATCCTGATTCTTGGGATTGGCATGGACGATCAGGATCGACTGATCGGCCTCCGGTCCTTGCACACGGTGCTCGAACGGTAGCTGGCGCAAATACGCCAGACCGTCCTCACCCAGTTCCTGCCGCGCCCAATCGAGGAGCGCCGCCTGCTCATTAGCGGCGGTAGTTGCCGGGTCAAGCGCAAGATCGCGATCGGTATTCCCCTGCACCAGCGGGAACCCGAGCGCGCGCAACCGCTGCAACGTCTGGCGTGGTTGCGGCCCATCGAGGCAGAGATCGCCCGCGACCACGACCGTATCGGCCCCACCAGCGGTCTCCAGATCGGCGAGGACAGCTTCGAGTGCGAGGAGATTGCCATGAATATCGGAGAGTACCGCTACGCGCATCGCCGCTCCTTTCGCCATTGGCGCGTCATCTGCGGCCCGCTCATGAGCCTGGCACGCCCGACGGGTCATTGGTTGCGTAAGTAGTCCAAGAGCAACCCTTCGCGAATACCGCCACTGCCGATCGTCGCGGCATCGACACCGAAGGCCGCGAACACGGCGCTGATGATCGCGACACCGGCGGGTAAGGTACGCACCCGTTCCACATCCAGCCCCGTTTCGGCGGCGAGGGTTTCGATCGGCGTGTCGGTCAGGATCGCCTTCGCCCCGGCCAGCCGTCGGGCGCTGATGGTCGTTGTAGGCTGCGGACGTGGGACGAGGATCGGGATACTCGTCGCCGTCCCCCCGACGATGATCAACCGATCGATCGACGGCGCACCGGCGGCGTGTTCCTGGAGCAGCGAGCGGGCATCGGCCTCTGCCGCCGCGATCATCACCCCGGTCGGCGGATTCGCGGTGATATGGCGTTCGGTCAACCGGCCGGAACCGAGTTGGAGCGACATGGCGGAAAGAAGCTGACCACCGCGCGAGATGATCAATTCGAGACTGCCCCCGCCGAGATCGCCGACTAGCACAGTACCCGCCAATGGCTGCCCGACCGTCGCCCCGGCGAACGTCAACGCGGCCTCGCGTTCGCCCGCCACGATCGGCAGCGTCAATCCGCTGGTCGCGGCGATCCGTTCGCGCAACTCGTCGCCATTGGCCGCGTCGCGTACGGCGCTCGTCGCCGCCAGCAAGATCGGGTGCGCCCCCAGTTCGACGGCGATCCGTCGATACTCCTCCACGGTCGCGACAGCACGCGCCAGCCGCTCGGGCGCGATCCGGCCCGTCCGCTCCACACCGTAACCGAGGCGCACCGTGTCCGTCCGCGTTGCCAGGGGAGTCAGACCGATCGCGTCGCCCTCCCAGGTCGGCAAAGCCACGAGAAGGCGGATGGTATTCGTGCCAATATCGATCGCCGCGAGTGGGTGGTGGTGCGCTGGCTGGGGATCCATGCGAAGCGCCATCCTTTCGGCGTAATGGGGCCGCCACATCCCTGTCACGGCAGTCTAGCCCACGGAGCCCATAACCAACAACCACGACGAACGATCGTACCGTAGACGAGGACAGATTCTTGCAGGTTCGCCGAGGGATCGCGTACGCTCTCGGTGCAACGGTCGTGTATGGTAGGGTCGGCAAGATGGCGGGGGCGGCCAGACGACAGGGCGGCCAGATAACGTGAGGCGCGAACTTGGGTGTTGCACGGCCCGGGGTCCGCGATGAGCGTTGAGTGAAGAGGAAGGTGGATGCGTCGATATCTCCCACTCCTATTGGGCTTCATCCTACTGCTGGGCGCGTGCGGCGGTGGGAGCCCCGCGACCATGACTCAGCCGACGACGAGCGGCGCGACCGCCTCGGCAAGTAGCGCCGGACCGACAACGGCGGTCACGCCGCGTCCGAGCGCGACACGCACATCCACCATCGGCGCGGTGATCCCCCCGGCGACCGGGACGATCACGACACGCACGGTCGCGGCGGCAACTCCGGGGACCGGTAGCGGCACGCCCCGCGCCTTGCCCTCGGCTCCCCCGGTCACCTTCGGCAAGGCGCCCTGGGCGGTCGGCGAGAAGACCACCTACACCGTGACGACGCGCGACGGCCAGCCGGCGGGATCGGCGACCTATACCATCGGTGGGGAATTCGAGGCGGCGACGATCAGCGCGAGCCTCAACATCGGCGCGACGCAAGACCGCTACCAGATCGGCTTCGACGGCCGGACCTTCGCCCCGGCGAGCGAGTTACGTTCGATCGTCACCGAGCAAGGGACGATCGATATCCGCGCCGAATTCCACCCCGGCGGCGCGACGATCGAGGTGATCGATCGCAGTGGCACCGTTCGCAACCAACTCACGCTGCCGCAACGCTACTACGTGAACGACCAGTTCCTGGTCATCCTGCGCGCCCTGCCCTTCGCCGAGGGGTATCAGGGATCGCTCCAGCTGGTGCCGTCGCAGGGCACGCTCACGAATATCCCCACGGTTGTCGCGGTCACCGGGAAGGAGGATGTGGTCACGCCGCTCGGCACGATCCCGTGCTGGCGCGTCACCGCCGACTATGAAGGGGCCACCGCGCAGCAGACCCTTTGGTACAGTGTGGAGACCCCCAACAATCTCGTGAAATACGATACCAACCGCTATATCTACCTGCTCACGGGAAGGCCCTAGCCAAAGAAGGGCCGTGGCCGGGGCATACACCTCACCCCCCGCTCTCCACCGATCGTATTGGGGCATCAAAATCTTTATGCCAAACCCCACGGCCCATTCGCACGGCAGAAGGCGACCGTTTCTCGTAGGCGTGTCCGCACCTCGTCATCATCGCCAGCTTCGAGCGCATCAGGCACCAACTCAACGGTGATAACGCGTTCATACTGTGCCTCGGCCAGGGCCAGGAGGAAGAGATCGAGCGGCAGAACACCACGCCCAGGGACGCGATGCTCGCGCCCGTCGCCGAAGTCCGAGAGGTGGATATGCCGCACCTCGTCGCGCAGCGCCTCGAATGCGGTCAAGATATCGACGTTTGCAGTGGCGAAGTGCGTCGTGTCGAGGGTGATACCGGGAAACTTCGCGATCCGATCGATCGTGTAGCTGGCGTATTTCGGCTTGCGGTTCACCAGCACCAGCGGCATATTCTCCACCGCCAGGGTCGGCCCATCGGTGGGGCTGAGTTCTTCGTAATGCTTCATCAGCCAATGGCTATAGTCGGTGCCATTCGCCAGCTCCGGGTGGGCCACGACCGACATCGCCCCCACCTCCCCGGCGAGGTCGAGGGCGCGGCGCACGCAGGCCGGATAATCTTCTCCGAAGCCGACGAGCGGCCGGAACGGGGTGTGCAGCGCCGCGATCGGCAGGCCGGTAGCGGCGACGAGCGAGCGCAGATAGGTCGGTTGGCGACTATCCCACTTGGTATCGATCATCACCTCGACGGCGTCGAAGCCCGCTTCCAGTGCAAAATCCCAGACCCGATTGAGACCGTAGTTATGCAGCGAACCAGTCGCCAGGGCCAGTGTTGGCATGAGACTCCACGATAACAACCACCGTCGAACAGGGGGAGAGCGGCGCTCTGGGGTGTCGACTACTCGGACAGGACAAAATAGAGATCGGCGACGTTGGTGCGCGTCGGCCCGCTGACGATCAGGCCACCGATGGCGCGGAAATAGGTCGCGCTATCATTCCGGGCGAGGAAATCGACAGCATCAAGTCCGAGGGTCGTTCCACGCGCGATCGTATCGCCAACTGCCACCGCGCCCGCCGCGCCCGTCGGCCCATCGTCGCCATCGGTGGTGACCGAAGCGACCGCGATGTCGGCGCGACCGGCGATACCGAGCGCCGCGGCGAGCGCCAGTTCCGTGTTTCGACCGCCGATGCCGTCGCCGCGCACGGTGACGGTCGTTTCACCGCCCATGATCCGGCACCGACGGCCACCAGGAGCGAAGATCGGTGCCTGGGCAACGATCTGCGCGGCGACATCGCGCGCTTCGCCCTCGATCGTCAGGTTCCCAACGTCCGGCTGCCAGCCAAGTTCGACAGCACGCCGTGCGGCGGCTTCGGCGGCGCGCGGCAGATTGGCGATCACGCCGGTATGTACCCGCGCGAATATCGGATCGTCCGGGCGCGGCAAGGCAGGAATCGCGCCGCGCAGGCCCGCGCCCAGGTGCGCGGAGACCGTTTGGGGAAGTCGCGCCGAAATGCCACGCTGCTCGATCACCGCCCAGGCGTCGGCGAAGCTACTGGCATTGCCCGAGCATGGCCCGGAGGCGATCACATCGAGCGGATCGCCGAGCACATCGGAGATCGCGAGGGCGATCACGCGGGCCGGTGCGGCAGCCCGCGCCAACCCACCACCCTTCAGCGTTTCCAGATGCTTCCGCACCACATTCAGCTCGTTGATATTCGCCCCAGCAGCGAGCAGCAGGCGAGTTGTGACCTGCAAATCAACCAGGGAGATCGGTGCCGCTGGCGCGGTGAGCAGCGCCGACCCGCCGCCGGAAATCAGGCAGATGACGAGATCGGCTGGGGTGAGATCGGCGAGCAAGGCGCGGAGCTCCCCGGCAGCGGCCAATCCGGCGGCGTCCGGCGTCGGGTGGGCCGCTTCCCGGACTGGGATCATCCGTGTGGGATGCCCGTGACCATATTTCGTGAGCGCCAGCCCCGCGCTGATCCACTCCCCGAGCAGATCTTCCGCCGCCGCCGCCATCGCCGCCGCCGCCTTGCCAACAGCCACCACGATCACCCGCCCGACATCGGCCAGTGGGATCTCGAATTCGGCGGGCGGGATCGTCAGGCGGTCGCCCTCGATACGCAGCGACCGCGCGACCGCCGCCCGCACATCGACCGCCGCGATCGCCGCATCGAACAAGGCGCGTGTTGTCTCTTGGGCGACGGCGAGCTGCATCAGCTGACCTCGGCGGCGACCGGCGCACTGAATCGTTCGCGCAAAATCGCCAGGGTCGCTTCCAAATCATCGGGCAAGGGACTGGCAAACTCGTGCCAGGTGCCATCGGGCAAGGTCAGCGAGAGCGACGCGGCATGGAGGAATTGCCGTTCGAGCGGCAGATCGGCCGGGCGTTTCTGTCGACCATAGACCGTGTCGCCGGTGACCGGGTGATCGATGAAGGCACAGTGGACACGAATCTGATGGGTGCGTCCGGTTTCGATCCGTACCTCCGCGAGGGTGTAGCCGATGAACCGCTCCAAGACGCGGAAGTGGCTCACCGCCGCACGACCACCACGCACCGCCGCCATCCGTTGCCGCGCGCGAGGGTCGCGCGCGATCGGGACATCGATCGTCCCCTCGTTCGGGTCCACCTCGCCATCGAGCAGAGCGAGGTAACGCTTGATCGCCCGCCGCTCCTGGAACTGCGCCGACAAGACCGCCATCGCGCGCTCGTTTTTCGCGACGATCAGCAGCCCCGAAGTGTCCTTGTCGAGGCGATGGACGATCCCCGGACGGATCGAGCCATTGATCTGGACCTCGGGAGCATGTCCCAGGATCGCATTCACCACCGTCCCGCGATCATGCCCAGGACCGGGATGCGCGACCATCCCCGCTGGCTTGTCGATCACGATCACGTCGGCATCCTCGTAGACGATACTGAGCGGGATCGCCTCGGCGATCGGCTCGATCGGGACCGGCGGCGGCACCAGCACGACGACCGGCTCCCCGGCGCGGAGCCGGTAGCTCACCTTGCGCGTGCGCTCGGAGACGGTCACGTACCCATCGTCGATCAGCGATTGCAGGTAGGAACGGCTGAGATCCGGCAAGAGGACGGTGAGCGCACGGTCGAGGCGCTGCCCCTCTTCCGCCTCACCCGCCACAAACTCCTCCCGACGGGCCTCATCGTCTTCCCAAGTGGTGTCGATGGCGCTATCGATGGTGCTGCTATCGATGGTGCTATCAATGGTGCCGCTGTCGGGGGTGGTCGCATCCTCCATCAGAGTGCTGCCGGTCGGGGTGTTTCATCTTCCAGCGTCTGACAGTCGATGCACAACGTCACGAACGGCAGGGCTTCCAAGCGCTCGGGGTTGATCGCCTTGCCGCAACGCGCGCAGACACCGTATGTGCCCTCATCCAATCGCGCGAGCGCGTGATCGATATCGCGACGGCGATTCTGCAAGTTCTCGATCAAGGCAAGATTACGCTCCTGCTCCATCACATCGGTCGCGTCATCGGCGATGTGATTTCCAGCGCCACCAGCCTTATTTTCTTGCGCTATCCCGAGAGTAATATTCTCACTCTCGAGCCCGTCCCGCTCGACCTCGATACGGGCGCGCTCCTCGGTCAACCGGGTACGATAGATCTCCTGCAATTCGGCGGAGAGGGCCATATCTCGGTCCTTTCTGCGTCTCCTCACGGTGTTCCGATGCTTCGACCGGTGTTGTTCCGTCGGGGCGCGGTAGTATAGCATAACCGATAAAGGCGAATTAACGGCATAACGCCGCCTGTTTTCGTCCACGTATTATGCAATTCGTAGGCCGCGAAGCCGTTCGCGACGCTCGAATTCAAGGAAGGCCCATGCGTATCGTCATCGCCGGTGGGGGCACCGGGGGACATGTCACGCCGGCATTGGCGACCATCGCCGCACTCCGCGAACAGCGCCCCGGGCAGATGCTCGACCTCCTCTGGATCGGGACCGCCGATGGGGTCGAGCGGCGAATCGCGCAGGAGCAGAAGATCCGGTTTGCCACGATCCAGGCTGGCAAATTGCGCCGCTACCTGTCGCTCGAAAACCTCATCGATCTCGGCCGCTTGCCGGTCGGCGTCGTGCAGGCAAGCTTCGCGCTGCGCCGCTTTCGCCCGGATATCGTCTTCGGCACCGGTGGCTTCGTCAGCGTCCCCACCGTTGCGGCGGCGGGGCTCCTGCGCCTCCCCATCCTGATCCACGAACAGACGGCACAGTTCGGCCTCGCCAACCGCCTCAACCTGCCCTTCGCCACCACGGTGGCCCTCCCCTACGAAGCCTCGCGGGCCTTCGTCCCGCCGACCAAAGCCCGCGTCGTCGTCACCGGCAATCCGGTCCGGGCGGAGATCAGCCAGGGGAATCGGGCAGAGGGAGCGCGCCTCTTGGGGCTCGATCCGCACCTCCCGACGATTTACGCGACCGGCGGCGCACGCGGCGCGCGGGCCATCAACACGACCGTCGCAACACTGCTGCCCGAACTCGTCCAGCGGTATCAGGTGATCCACTCCTGTGGGACACAGGATATCTCGCCGACGTTGGCCGAACTCCACGAGTTGAGGAATCAACTTCCGGCAGAGCTACGCGAACGCTACGTCGTCCTGGACTTCGTGGGCGGGGAGTTGCCGCACGTCTATGCCCTCACGGCACTGGTAATCGGGCGCGCCGGGGCGGGCACGGTGGCCGAACTGGCGGCACTTGGCAAACCGGCGATCCTGATCCCGCTGCCCGGCACCGGCGGCGACGAGCAGACGAAGAATGCGCGACTCCTGGCGGATGTCGGCGGCGCGATCATGTTGCCCGAAGCCGAACTGACCCCCGCGCGCCTCCTGTCGCTGCTCACGGACCTGCTCGATCCGGCCAGCGCCGATCACCTCACGCAGATGGGCGTGGCCGCGCGTACCCAGGCACCGCCAGACGCGGCGGCCGAACTCGCGCGCGAACTCCTGCAACTCTCCACGCAGTCTCGGCAGCCCTGACTTCGCACGGACGACGCACAACTCAACAATAACAACCTACGTGAGACAGACTGCTACATCCCCAGTGAACAGCGCGCGGGCCGGGAACTAACTCCCGGCCCGCGCTTCACTGAAATTATGGTTGCCGTTTCGGCGGTGGTGACGCCGCCGGTGGCGTCCCGTTCCCGGCATGCTGATTCTTGTCGCCACCGGTCGGCGGAGGGGTAGCAGACTTCGGTGCCTGGGTGGGCGTCTCCGTCGGTGCAGGCGTTGGCGTCGCGGGTGCCGGAGTCTGGGTCGGCACCGGTGGCGGCGTCGGCGTCGCAGGGGCAGGGGTCGGCGTGGCTGGCACAGGAGTTGCCGTGGCGGGCGTTGGCGTCACGCTCGGCTCCGGCGTCGCGGTCGGTACGGGTGTCTCGCTCGGCGCTGGCGTGGCGATCGGCGGCACCGGTGTCTCGCTTGGCGCTGGCGTGGCGATCGGCGGCACCGGCGTTTCGCTTGGCGTCGGCGTCGGCGTCGGCGTCGAACTCGCCACCGGCGTCGTCGTCTGCGCCGGGGGCAGGGTTGGTGGCGTCGTGGTCACCGTCGGCGACTGACGCGGTGGTGCCGCCGGGATGATCGGAGCGGGGGCCGTGGACGGCGTCGGCGTCGGCTGGCTCCCACCATCGGTCGGGGTGGGGGTCACGACCGGGGTCGTCCCGGGTTGCGGCGTCGCGCTCGGCGCGACCGATGGCCGAGGCGTCACGGACGGTGTCACCGGCGTCGAGACCTGCGCCGTCGATACCGCCGGGACGTTCGTCGGCCGGGGGGTTACCGTCACCGGTGGTCGGGTCGGGGCCGCGGTCGGTGCGGATGCTGGCGCAGACGGCACTGCGGGCGCGGTAACGACCGGCGTCGGCGTTGGCACCGTCCCGGCCACAACGTCCGGCTCGCCGGACGGCGCAGGCGACGGCCCTTGTGCCACCTGCGGCGGCGGGGTCTGCGTCGGTCGCGGCGTGCTCGACGGCACAGGTGCTGGTGGCGACGAAGGCTGCGGGGCATTCGGCGTCGCCTGAGGCTGCTCGGGCGCGGGCTGCTCCGTTGCCGGGGCGGACTGACCGGGTATGGGCGTCGTAGCCGTCGCGCTCGACGGGGCCGCGGGTGCGATCACGCCGGGTGCGGGGGGATCTTGTGGCGCCGGGGTGCTCTGTCCCGCCGGCGACGCGGCAGGCGTCCCATTCCCTGTTGGGGGGGTCGCGGAGTTACCAACATTGTCCCCGGTCGGGTTATTACCCGCCGCGGGCGGTTGCCCCCCTCTCGGCGGGGTGGGTGTCGCCCCAGAGTTCACCGAGGGAACGGCTCCAGGCACCGCCGGTGGAGGCGCAACGGCATTGACCGCCCCGCCCCCGCCGTTCGACAAGGCGATGCCGATCGCGCTCGCGAGCGTATCGATCGTGGGGTCGTTGGCCGTGATCGTTGTCGCCGGGCGGCTGGCGGCAATTCCACCGACCAGGGAGGCCAGGCTATCAAGTGTCTGCGGATTAGTGACCGTCGGGTTACTGGCGGTCATGATCCCATTGCCCGCCGAGCCAGCGAGAGCACCGGCAAGGTTTGTGAGCGCCCGCCTCGCGTTGAGCAACTGCTGCTCGGCGGCGACCTGGCTCGGGACATCCTGCACGGTGATCGTCGCCGCCGCACGACCGACGATACCCGTACTCGGTTCCGGGAGCGGGCGGTTGTTGAGGGCGAGCCAGCCGAGTACCGCCGAACCGCTCAACGCCAACGTCGCCAACACCGCCGCGCCGACGCGCGGCAAGACCGTCGGCACCAGCCAGCGCCGCGCGGTCTTCGTCGTCGTGGCCCGTGCGGGTAACACCGCCAGCGTGGCGGTATTGAATGACTGGAAAGCCGCCAGGGTACGCCAGCAGATCGTGCAGCCTTGCAGATGCTGCTGCACGAAATAGCGTTCTTCCGTCGTCAACTCGTTGTCGAGCAAGGCAGAAAGGAGCGGCTCGACTTCGTGGCAGTTCATCGCGCGCCTTCCGTTGACCTATCGCCTATCGTCAGCCCGCTCGCGTCATGCAATCGTTTAAACATCTGCCGTGCTTCGTAAAGATGGTCCCGCACCGTCTCGCGCGAGACACCCAGCATCTCCCCCGCCTGGGCATAGGAATAGCCATGCTCCAGGCAGAGAACCAAACTCGCCCGCCGATCGGCGGGCAAGTCAGCCAGCACGATCCGGGCCAGGACTTCCGCACGTTGCTTCTCACCACGCGGCAAGTGGAGCAGTTCCGCCCCTCTGGACGCGGTAGCCGACGTCATCTCCGCGACCGGCCCATCGCTCTCGACAGGCTCATCGGCGGCTGGCGCTTGCGCGATCAACTGATCGAGATCATCGAGGACAGTCGCCACGCCGCGCTGGTTCAGGGCACCTTCGGTGAGGAGCCAATCGGCGACACGCGCCTCCAACACCTGACGCTCAGCCCGCCTGATCATCCCGTAAGCGACTTCCTGGATCAGCGCATGCGTGAACTGGTAGGTCACCTCCGGCCCCTCGCGCCAGCGCGTGATCAGCCGACGGGCGCTCAACTCACGCAAGGCGGCATCGAGCGACCGGGACTCATCGACGGTCGGCTCGGTCACCATCGCGATCGCCCGGTAGGCAAAGCGCTGGCCGAGGATCGCCCCCGCCAGGAGAACATCCCGGACGGGGTCGGGCAAGGTGGCGATCCGTGACCGGATCGCCGCCTGCAGGGTGATCGGCGCAAGCGCGGGGTCACGCAGATCCGCCTCGATCACCGACAGCGTCGCATGTTCGATCAGCAGCGGGTTGCCATGACTACCGACCGCGATCGCCTCCATCAATTCCGGCGGCAACTCCTGGGCACCGGCCACTTCGGCCACGAGGCGCAAACTATCCGGCCGCGACAACGACCCGAGAAAGAGTTGGGCATGGCGCGAGATGTCCGGCCATTCGTGGGACCAATCGGCATGATGGGTGTAGATAACGAGGACCGCACCGCTCAATAACCGTGGGAGCAGGGTATCCAAGACCGCGAGGCTTGCGGCGTCGGCCCATTCCAGATCTTCGAGGACCACAACGAGCGGTACCGCGCCAACCGCGCGCCGCAACGCCGCTGCCAGGGCTTCAGCAAGCGGTAGCTTGGTGAGTTCGTCACGATCGTTGGCGTCGCGCACATCACGCGCCAACGCCAACAGGGTCCAGCGCTCTTGTGCAGACGCCCCTTCGGCAAGGGTCACCAACGCGGTCGCCAGGCGGGTCGAGACATCCGATGCCGATACCTCGGCAGCCCACGGCGCGAGTAGGTCGGCCAGCAGTGACATTGGTTGATAGGTCGCATAAGAGTGCGCCTGGCTGACCAGCCAGTGCGCGTCTGCGGCATCGGCATCGATGATCGAGCCGAGCTCGCGGATCAGCCGCGAACGCCCCGAGCCATTCTCGCCAACCAGGGAGACGAGGTGGCCCTGACCGCCGAGCGAGAGCCGCCAAGCACCCCGTAATCGTCGCAGCGTATGCTCGTGGTCAACGAGTTTCGGCTCACGATAGGCCAGTTGGTCGCCAACCGCTGGAAGGACCTGTGGACGGAGGACATCGCTACCCGTCAGATTAGCGTCGCGAAGATCAGCACCACAGAACGGGCAATGAGCAGCATTATCAGTGATACTTCGCGCGCACCCGGGACAGTTCACAATGACCTCGTTCGCCGTGGAAAGCTCTCATAGGACTTGGTTTGGGCGTTTCCGCGCGGTCAAAACCAGCAGTATCCTCCCACCTTTAGCGTACCGGAAACGGGCATGGTGACGCAACCGATTTGGCTGGTACGATGGTCCTAAGTTGGTACCCTGACAAGGAGGAAAGTACCAGTACCTCCTCACCGGTGTCACAGGCTTAGGAGCGGGAAAATGGGGTGAGAGGGAGCGGATCAGTACGCTTCTTCGTCGCCGCGCGCGGGCCGCTTCGTCGGCGCGGGGCGATTATCGGCCCCGCCCAGCGCCAGATTGATCGCCTCGCTAACAGAACGCGCCACGCGAATCGTCAGGCCGCTGATCTTGGGCAACTGATCGCGACGGTAGGCCGGCACGATCGCATTGCTGAAGCCGAGCCGCGCGGCCTCGTGGAGTCGCCGGGGCAGATCGCCGACCGACCGCAGCTCGCCCGACAGGCCGACCTCGCCGATCATCACCGTATTCGACTCGATCGGGACATCGCGGAACGAGGAGGCGATCGCGCCGACGACCGCCAGATCCACGGCGGGCTCATCGACCTTCAACCCGCCGACGATATTAACGAAGAGATCCTGTCCGCCGAGCGGCAGCCCCACCCGCTTGCCGAGGACCGCCGAGAGCATTTGCAGGCGCGTGCCATCGACCCCATTGGCGGCGCGGCGCGGCATCGGGTTCTGCGTGACGGAGGTCAGCGCCTGCACCTCGACCAGCAGCGGGCGTGTCCCTTCCAGGGTCACGGCGACGGTCGACCCGGAGATGCTGTTGGCGCGTTCCTGCAGGAAGGCTTCGGAGGGGTTCGTCACCTCGCGCATCCCGCTGTCGCGCATCTCGAAGATACCGACCTCGTTCGTAGAGCCGAAGCGATTCTTGACCGCGCGGAGGATCCGGTACTGCCCGAATCGGTCCCCTTCCAGGTAGAGGACGGCATCGACCATATGCTCCAGCACGCGCGGCCCGGCGATCGCCCCTTCTTTGGTGACATGTCCGACGATCAGCACCGGCACCTGAGCGGGCTTTGCCCAGCGCATCAGGCGCTCGGTACACCCGCGCACCTGGCTGACGCTCCCCGCCGCGGAAGAAATATCCTCCAGGTAGACGGTCTGGATCGAGTCGATGATCAGCAGACCCGGCGGTTGTTCCTCGGCGGCGTCGAGGACGAGATCAAGGTTCGTCTCGGAGAGGACCGAGAGCCCGGCGGTCGGCAATTTCAGGCGATCGACGCGCAGTTTCAACTGCTGCGCCGACTCCTCCGCGGAGACGTAGAGTGCGCCGCTCTCGCGGCTGGCGAGCAGCGCCGCGACCTGCGAAATCAGCGTCGATTTGCCGATCCCCGGGTCCCCGCCGATCAGGACCAACGACCCCGGCACCAGCCCCCCCCCGACGACACGATTGAACTCCCCGATCGGCACCTGCACGCGCGCGTGACCGTTACTGTTCACCTCGGATAAGGGTGTTGGCTTCACCAGCGCAGGGCGACGCCCGCGCGACAGCGCCGACATCCCGCCGCCCGAGCCACCGGCGAAGGTCGCGGTTGCACGCGGCGTCAGCAATGTCTCGACCATCGTCTCCCATTCGCCGCACTGGGGACAGCGGCCATGCCATTTCGGGCTGCTGAAGCTGCAATTACTGCACGTATATTGACTGGTGGCTTTCGCCATAGGTGTCATTACCCTTTCATCTGCGCCGGGCTCGGGGGTTGAGGTGGCGTGACGGATCCGCTCAGTCTTGCGAGGCCGGTTGCGCGAGCTGTTGCTCGCGTCGTCGCCCGAGGGCGAGCAGGATTCGTGCGGCGGCGGCTTCGCCCCAGGCGAGCGTATCGAGGAACGTCGCGGGGGTCACCAGGCGGCGAGCAATCGTGTCACCCGAAGCCTCGAACGGGTAGAGTTCCACCCGCGCCCAGAATCGCGCCTGATAATAGAGGGCGGGGCCGTCACGCCGATCGGGATCATCGACCCGCTGACAGCCGACATATTCGCAGGAGACGAGTCGGGCGCACGTCTCTTCGCGCAACTCGCGTTCGAGTGCCATCTCGAGTGTCTCGCCGGGTTCGGGGTGACCGCCCGGTAACGACCAGTTCTCGCCGTCGCTGCTCACCAGAACGATCTGGCCATCGGTCGTGAAACAGATGCCGAGGGCTTGGGTGGTCAGGCGGCGCTCCGGGCGGAACGGCGGCGCGAGCCAACTGACCGTCGTCACCCGCCCTTCCCACTCGACGCGCTCGCTCGTTGCGTCTCGCCCGGCCCCGCCCACCGCCCGCCCCCCCTGCATTGCTCGCCTGACAAATCCCTCGCCGGTGAGAACGCTGTCAGCGACCTTTCGTCACAGGCGGGGGCGCAGCAAGCCTCCGAACAGCGCAAAGTATACCATAGCCGAGCATTATGTCGCTCTGGCTAAGGCGTTACCGCGACCGGCGAACTCACTTATTCAGCCGTGGATCGAGGGCATCCCGCAGACCATCGTTGAAGAGGTAGATCGCGAAGAGGGTCAGCGAAATCGCCAAACCGGGGGCGATCACGAGCCAGGGGGTATCCGAGAAGGTCGCCAGGGCATTGCTGAGCATGTTCCCCCAACTCGGCGTGGGGATCTGCACCCCAAATCCCAGATATGACAGTGCCGCTTCACCAAGGATAGCGCCCGCGATGTCGAAGCCGATTAACACCAAGATCACCGAGCTGACATTCGGCAGGATATGCATGAAAAGGATCCGCGACGTGCTCGCACCCGCAAGGCGGGCGGCATCGACGTAATCGAGTCCCCGTTCGGCAAAAACGCGCCCACGCACCTGACGTGCGATCCCGGTCCAGCCGGTAACACCGAACAGAAACGCCAGCCCGATAACACTGGGGCTGAAGATAACGGCCAAGGCGATCAGGAGAAAGATGGTCGGGATGTTATTGATGATCTGGATGAGCGCGTTGATCGCATCGTCGACACGCCCGCCGAAATACCCCGCGATTAATCCCAAGACCACGCCGATCGAAAAATCGATCGCCATCACCATGAAGCCGAATGTCAGCGAGACGCGACCGGCGTAGAGGAGCCGCGCGGCGGTATCCCGCCCATATTCATCTGTCCCGAGCCAATGCTCGGCGCTCGGCGGCTTCAGCTTCTGGGTCAGCCGAACCCGATTCGGATCGGCGTGCAGCAGGTGCTCGCTGATCAGCGGCGCGGCCAGCGCGAGCGCGACGATGGCGAGCAGCAAGACGAGCGCCATGATGGCGAGCCGATCCTGGCGCAGGCGTCGCCAGACGCGCCGGAAATAACCCGGTGTCGCCGGGGGTGGTCGCCGCGCGTCGGCCAGCCGCGGGGTGTTCGCCCCGGCGCGTACATCACCACTCATCGGGCTTCCTTAGCGCACCAACGGTGCCTAGTCCAACTTCACACGGGGATCGACGAAACCATAGGCGATGTCGGCGATCAATTGACCGACGATCACCAGGGCCGCGCTGATCAGCACCAGGGCCATCGTGACCGGCAGGTCGCGCTGGAAGGCCGCCTCGACCGCGAGCTTGCCGAGGCCGGGGTAGGAGAAGACATTCTCGAACAGGATACTGCCCGAGAAGAGGCCGGCCAGCGAGCCGCCGAGGATCGTGACGACCGGGATCAGCGCGTTGCGGAGCGCGTGGCGAAACGTCACCGTCGATTCGTTGAGCCCCTTGGCCCGCGCCGTACGCACATAATCCTGCGAGATGACTTCGAGCATCTCCGAGCGCATGAAGCGCGAGAAACCGAGCCAGCCCCCCAAGGCACCCAACAGTACCGGCAGAATCAGGAAATGGATCCAGGGCAGGAGCGCCCCATTCGTCGGCGGCGCGAGCGGGAAGATCTTGATCGTGCGCGCGGAGATGAGCAGGATGATCAGGCCCAGCCACCAATGCGGCACCGCGTTGCCGATAACCGTCAGGATGCGTAGCCCGTTGTCGTAGATCCCGCCACGCCGCAACGCCGCGAAAACGCCAAAAACGATCCCGAGCAGGCCGAAGAGGAGACTCAACCCGGAGAGGAGCAACGTGCGTGGCGCGCGCTCGGCGATCACCGTCATAACCGGGCGCTTATCGGTATAGGAGCGTCCGAAGTTGCCCTGCAACGCCTGCCAGAGCCACTTGCCGTACTGGACCGGCAACGGCTGATCGAGCCCGAATTCCTGGCGTTGCTGCTCCAGATAGACCTTGCCCAGGCGGGGGTCGCCGGTGAACGCGGTCGGGCCACCGGGCGCGATCCGCATCACGAAGAAGACCATCGCGCTGATCCCGAGCAGGAGGAAAGCCGACTGTACGAGGCGGCGCAGCACATAGCGATACATGGCACCAACTCCCGACCCCGCAGCCAGCACCGCGCGAACGATTCTCGGCGTGACTGGGTTAAGCCTGTGGCGCGACGTTGTTGCGTCGCGCCACAGGCGGGGAAAGACATTATTTCTGGATGAACCAGTCGGCATAGGCGTTGTAGCCGATGCCGCGCCGCGTGGGCTTGACCCCGCCGATCCGCTTGTTCACGGCGGCGTAG
>DATCMP010000013.1:0-8270 GCA_036563365.1 Thermomicrobiales bacterium | reverse complement strand
AAATGCGAAGAGCAGGAACTGCGAGAGGGTCTGATGCTCATCGGTGGGCATCGGTAAGACCTCGATTTCCCCATCGGTGAATTCGATCAGGCGGCCGGTCCCGTCGGTGAGCCACAGATACTGCTCCTCGCCCCAATGCCCTTGTTCAGGCAAGAGTTCCAGGAGCAAATCTTCGAGTTCGTGCGGCGCGGTCATCATCGTACGGCACCCCTCGCTTCGCGGTAAATCCGAACTTGGGTGAGGCTAGTATAGGCGGTTCAGGTCGGGCTATTCCAGAGATAGATCAATGGAAGATCGCTCTTTGGGGATCAGGTAAGGATGAGAAGAACCTGTGCCTATTGCCACGTAGGTTTGCGAATGTTAGTCTGGTGTCATTAGATCGGAATTGTGAGAGGATGGCAGGATGGCGCAGAGCAATGCTGGTCCTGGGGTTCGTGGCACTACCACGCGCAAGCTAGCGTTGCTGGCGCTGACGCTGCTGCCGCTTGGCTTCATGGGGGTCTTGTACCTCTGAGCATTTTGGACGTTTATGAACGATAAGCCGCTGGTAGATATTGACCTCGATAAGAATCCGCTTGGCGTATTGATCCTGCTACCCTACATCGTTTTTGTGCTACTGACCTTCGGTTTGATGATCTGGTATATCCGCGATGCCGCGCGTAATGCCGCGCTGGAAACCGCACTCAAAGTTATTTGGGCGCTCGCGATCATGCAATTCAGTATCCTGGCGATGCCGGTCTACTGGTTTCTGTACGTTTGGCGTGAAGCTACGCCGCGCACAAGTGCTGGCGCTTTGCGAGATACGAGTCCGTTAGAGCAAGTCTGAAGCTAGTTGCTACCGGTACAACGGATATTCAGCGCTACTTGCCTTACTGCATTGATGAGTTGTGTGAGCCTGACTCATAAAAGCGTTCTTTGTGCTGCGACACGCGCTATTGTGGCGTAGTGCGGTTCGAGCGCGAGCGGCAATGCGATGCCCGCGCGTGCCGCTGCGCCCAAGGTGTCGCCCCTGGCGAGGTCGAGGGTGAGGGCGATCAGGGCGGGGTAACGGTCGCAGTTGGCGCGGACGTTCCCGGCCTGCTCGCCGAATTGCACGGCGGAGCTGTAAAGGAAGAGGAGGTTGACGATCGTCCACCAGAGCGGGTCGCCGAGTGCCGCGTAGGGAACACCGGCGCGGGTCGCGGCGATCTGGGCGGGCGACGAGTCATCGGAGGGGTCTTCGGCGATGAAGCGCACCGCGCCAATCCCGACGAAGGCGATGGCTGCGGCGCACATCGCGCACGGGTGCTGGGTCGTCCAAAGGGTCAGCGGGGCGTGATCGACCTCGGTGGGGATACAGGCCAGGGCATTGAGTTCGGCGTGCGCGAGGCGGTTGTGCTGCAACGGGTAACGCGCCCTGGTCGCGATCTCCCCGGGAGGATCGTAGGCGCGATTGCGGCCCAATGCGATGATCGTGTCATCGGCGGCGACGATGGCCGAGCCGCAAGGGAGGCCACCGGCAGCGAGGCCGGACCATTGTTCGGCCAGGGCGGCGCGGGCTCCGGTGGGAAGAGTGAACCAGGATTGATGGAGGGTAATTGCGAAATTACCGTTGGTCGCAACTGCCATCTCTATGCCCCTGCTCTAGCCGCGCTGCTTAACCGTTCGCGGTGGGGATGGCTTGCTGGATCGAGCGCGGAATTGTGTTGGCTCCTCTTCAGGGGCCGAACCGCTCAGGCGCTCTACGAGTGCGTCAAGGCGACGTTCAAGCTGTGCTTGAGGGTTCCGGCTGCACAGAAGCGTTACGATATAACTGTTTAGGCTCACCCCTTCGCGGTCGGCACCCTCGGCCAGCTGGCGATGCAACGATTTAGGCAGGCGTAAATTGAGCTTCCCGCTATATTCTTCCGGGTATGAAGGCAGCGGAATGTCGAGATCATTTTGTCCGTACGCTGATTCGAGCCAGAGACGGCGCGCATCATCGGCCAACGCACCGATTTCTTCCCAGGTTTCCGCTTGGGTCATGCATCCGGGCAGGTCTGGAAAGACGACGACAAAGCCGCCATCGGGATCAGCGCTTACCGTGAAGGGATAATGGAGCCCCAGATACCATGCGAGGTCTTTCCGCGTAGCCACGGTCATATCAGTCGTCCAATCCTAGTCGTTCGCAAAGCATCGTCAGATAAACTCGCTTCACTTTCCGGCCACCCACTTTGGGCACCGTCAAGGGGAACTCGCCGCGTTTTGTAAAGGTAGCATGGCCGCCACTCTCACGATCGAGGGTCCAGCCAAAATACCCCAGTACCGCCTGCACATCGCCGAAATCGGCCTCTGGTGGACGAGCGCGAATTCGCGCGATGAGTTTCTCCCGACGGCTCATTATGCTCCTTGATGGTACTACGAGTGGTACCACAATGCAAGCCTAGCTCGTGTGGTTACCACCCGTAGTACCCGGCGGGAATTGTGAGAGGGTTACACCGCATCCCCGATCTTGTAATGCGCCAGATCCTCGACATAAGTAAGGATGGCCGAGTGGTCGAGGTCTTCGCGGCCGGCGGCGCGGAGGGAGCCGACGACCTGATCGACGAGGGCGGTGGCGGGCAGGGGGACGCCATACGCCTTCGCCGTCTCCAGGGCGATGCCGAGATCCTTGTGGTGGAGGCGCAGGCGGAAGCCGGGCGCGAAGTTGTGGTCGATCATCGTCGCGCCGCGCATCTCCATCACGCGGGTCGCGGCGAGGCCGCCGTTGAGGACTTCGATGATCTTCTTCGGGTCCACCCCGGCCTTCGCGCCGAGGACCAGCGCCTCGCTGATCGCCTCGTAGGCGAGGGCGACGACGATCTGGTTGCAGCACTTCACCGTCTGCCCCGCGCCGGTCGGCCCGACGTGGACGATCGTCTTGCCCATCGCCGCGAAGACCGGCTGGGCCTCCGCGAAGGTCGCCTCGTCGCCGCCGACCATGATCGAGAGGGTCCCGGCGATCGCGCCCTTGTCGCCGCCGCTGACCGGCGCGTCGAGCATCCGCGCGCCCTTGGCGGCGGCTTCCTCGGCGAGCGCCTTGGCGACCAATGGCGAGATCGTGCTCATGTCGATGATGATCTGGCCCTGGCGCGTCCCGGCGAGGACGCCGTCGTCGCCGCGCATGACCGCCTCGACATCGGGGGAGTCGGGGAGCATGGTGATGACGACATCGACCGCCTCGGCCACGGCGCGCGGCGAATCGGCGGCGGTCGCCCCCTCGGCGACGATCTCATCGACCGCGGCACGGCTGCGGTTGTGGACGGTCAGGCTGTAGCCCGCCTTGATCAAGTTGCGGGCCATCGGGCGACCCATGATCCCGAGGCCGACCAGGCCAACTGTCGGTAGGGCTTTGTTCGCGCTCATCCCGCACTCCTCACTTCCCCGCGACCGGCTCCGGTCGCGCCATTGCGTCACGTTCGGCCGGAAAACACTTGCACTCCGCCCGCCTGTCGCGGATTATACCGTGGTACGATGGACGTGATGATGTCGCGGCGCGGGGGGGAAGACGCGGCGCGGCGATTGCACGCGGGGGCGCCAGGGCGTACCCCAGGAGATGGGCATGGCGCAGGTCGATATCCGCGAGGGTGGGGCGATCCCCGAGAAGCAACTCCGCGAACTCTTCGCGGCGCTCGGCTGGGACGACCTGATCGGGTTGCTGCCCGATCTGCTGCTGAACTCGACATTCGTCGTCTCGGCCTGGGATGGCGCACGCCTCGTCGGGCTCTCGCGCGTTGTCTCGGACCGCGTCTATATCTCCACGCTGCAACAGGTCGGGGTCCACCCCGACTACCAGCGGCAAGGGCTGGGGAGCGATCTGGTGCGCCGCTGCATCGCGCGCTTCGCCACGACGCGCTTCATCCTGACGACCGACGACGCCTCCAATGAGACCTTCTATGCGCGCTTCGGCTTCGAGGCGATCGGGAACGCGATGGTCAGGCCGGGGGATTGAGGGGCGGCGGCGGGAGGGTGGGCGGCATCCGGTAAACGTGGGTCGCCGGTTGAAACCGGCGCTAGGTGGCCTGCGGGCCGCAAAATCCACCGAAGTGGACTAGGTTCGCTGCGAGGCACTGCCCATACCGGCAAGCACCGTGCCGGTGCCCAATCTAGCCTACTTCAGTAGGCCGTGGTCCCCTGCCGGGTCAGGGGATGAGTGGCCCGCAGGTCACTTAGCCGGGGATTTTAATCCCCGGTCCGCGCCCGCCCGCCGCCCATCACCTACCCCTTGTTCCCCGCTCCCGATGTTGCCCCTCCCGTCCTCCTTCGTCCCGCTTACTCCACCGCGCCCTCCCCACCCAGAAACTCTTCGACATACCCATGCAGCGTCGCCAGCGCCGCGATGCAGCGCCAGCTTGTCGCGGCGAGGTCGCTCCGGCGCTGCTCGACCGCCGCCACGGCTCGCTCGGGCTGGCCTGCCTCTAACTCATTCAAGGTCGTGTGGATCGCGGGGAAGTCGTAGTTCGCCTGCCGGAGCAACACCACGATTCGCAGGCGTCGGAGTTGTTGTTCGTCGTAAAGGCGATATTTGCTCTCGTCGTCGCGCACGGGCTGTAACAACCCCTGCTGGTCCCAGAAGCGTAGCGCCGACACCCGTACGCCGACGAGCCGCGCCGCCGCGCCGACCCGCAGGCGTTGCATCGCGCGTGGGTGCGTCGCGATCGGCAATTGCGCGGTGAGGAGGCTGAGCGCGGCCAGGGTTTGCGCGAGTTGCTGGCGCGTCTCGGCCAGTTCGGCGTGGCGCGCATCGATCAGCGCCAGGGCCTCGCCCCGCTGGCCCTGATGGAGCGCCTGCATGATTTGGCGCGTCCTCGGCCAGCCGTACCCGCCGATCAGTTGCTTCGCCGTTTTGAGCGCCGCGAGGTGTTGCGGGGTATAGCGCCGGTAGCCGCTCGGGCTGCGCTCGACGGGCGGGATGAACCCGCCCGCCTCATAGTTCCGCACCTGCTGCACGCTGATCTGCACCTCGCGAGCCAGATCGCTGGTCCGCAGATAGGTTGTTGCCGCCATCGTAACCCGTCTGCCCCTCTAGAGACTTTTTGCATCTCATAGCGGCCTACACTCAGCGATAGCAAGAAAAATCTTTGACCAACTCTCCGATACTTGCTTCAGGGTTCTAGAATAGAGTAAGGCGCAACGGCGCGCAAGGTCCGGTGTCCGGTGCCGGATATTCCCGGTGCGGGAAGGTTGAGAAAGGGAGGATCGATGGGCTATCCCACGCATCGCTATGACACGGTCGAGCAGTGGATCGCCAGTGAGGCGATCCCGTTCGCGCCCGATGACCCCGCCACCTTCAACGGTGCGGTCGATACGTTGATCGGCTCGCTCGGCGATGGGGTCGAACTGCTCGGCTTCGGCGAGGGGCTGCACGGCGGGGAGGCGATCCTGCTCCTGCGGAATCGGCTCTTCCGGCGTCTGGTTGAGGCGCATGGCTACAGCGCCATCGCCATCGAGAGCAGCTTCCCCAGGGGCTTGGCGATCGACGAGTATATCGCCGGTCGCGGCCCGGCGACCTATGACGAGGTGCAGGAGGTCGGCTTCAGCCACAATTCGGGGCGGATCGACGCGAACCGCGAACTGATCGAGTGGATGCGGCAATACAACGCCGACCCGGCGCGGCGCGTCACGCTCCACTTTTATGGTGCCGATAGCCCGACCGAGAATTACTACGCCGACAGCCCGCACCAGACCCTGACCTTCGCCCTCGATTACCTCGTCGCGCTCGCCGGTGATGATGCCGCCGATGCACTGGCGCGGCGGGAGCGGATCGCGGCGCTCTTCGGCGCGGACGCCGAGTGGGAGAATCCCGCCGCGATGATGGACCCGAAGGAGGGGATCGGCGGCTCGCCCCGCGCGACCGCGCTCCGCATCGAGACGGAGGAACTGATCAGCCTCTTGCAGATCCGCCGACCGGCGCTGATCGCCAGGGGGAGTGAGCCACGCTACCTGGAGGCGTTGCAACACGCGATCATCGCCCGGCAACTCCTCACCTACCACGCCGGGCTGGCGCGGGAGTCGCCCGCACGGATCGCGGATCTGCTCGGTATCCGCGACGTGATGATCGCGGACAATCTGACCTATGCCGCGACGCGGGAACGCGAACGGGGGAAGGTACTGGCCTTCGCGCACAACACCCACCTGGAACGGAGCATCGCCGAGATGCCGGTCGGCCCCCAGCTCCAACGGTGGTGGCCCGCCGGGGCGCAACTCGCGCACACCCTCGGCGCGCGCTACGCCGTCATCGGCTCCACCGTGGGGGTCTCCGAGGCCAACGGGATCGGCCAGCCCGAGGCGGGTACCCTGGAGGCTCGCCTGACCGCCGCGCCGGGTCCGGTGCGGTTCATCCCGACCTACCGGGGCCAGGGCTTGCCGCTGGGGGAGCTCAATGCGCTGCCGGTCCGCTCAGCGAGTCGTAAAAATCCGAGCCATTTCCCTCTGCTGCCGCAGCGTCTCGGCGATTTCGACTGGTTGGCCGTGCTGGACGAGACGGGCTATTGGCGCGGTGGGTGGCAGTTACCTTAAGTGCAATCAGATTCTTAATTTTCCTGCTACTCGCGGAACACCTGGGCCCTTGTGAACATTTGTTCTCATTGGCTGGTAAAATCAAACGCAGACGACGATGCGCTATCTATCGGGCGGTGTTGTGGCTAGTGATGGAGGCACGGGTGACTGAGCGCCAATTCATCGAGGTGCGCGGTGCGCGCGAGAACAATCTCAAGGATGTCTCGCTGGACATCCCCAAGGGGCGGATCACGGTCTTCACCGGGATCTCCGGCTCGGGGAAATCGTCGCTCGTCTTCGACACGATCGCGGCGGAGGCGCAACGCCAGCTGAACGAGACGTTCACCGCCTTCGTCCAAGGCTTCCTGCCGAGTTACGGCCAGCCGGACGTGGACCAGATCGAGAACCTCAACGCACCGGTCATCATCGATCAGAAGCGGGTCGGGGGCGGCTCGCGCTCGACGGCGGGGACGTACACCGACATCGCTCCCCTGTTACGGCTCCTCTTCTCGCGCGTCGGGCAACCGTATGCGGGGCCGGCCTACGCCTTCTCGTTCAACACCCCCCAGGGGATGTGCCCGGAGTGCGAGGGGATCGGCAAGACGGTGCAGCTCGACCTGGACAAGTTCCTGGACCGCAGTAAATCCCTCAACGAGGGGGCGATCCTGCACCCCGAGTTCAAGGTCGGCAAGTGGATGTGGAAGATGTACCCGATGTCGGGCCTCTTCGACGCCGACAAGCCGATCAAGGACTACGACGAGAAGGAATTGCACGCCCTACTCCACGGCGTTCCCGATCTGAAAGTCTCCTGGGGCGAGTTCGGCTCGAAGTACGAGGGGCTGGTCGAGCGCTTTAACCGGATGTACGTCAACGGGAAGTTCGCCAAGGAGGCGGCGGCGATGTCCGACCGCAACCGGGCGGTCTTTGAGCAATTCACCACCACGCAGACCTGCCCGGTCTGCCACGGCGGGCGGCTCAACGAGGCCGCGCTACAATGCCGGATCAATGGCAAGAATATCGCCGAACTCTCCGACCTGGAAGCGACGGAACTGATCGCGTTTCTGGGCGGCTTCACCGATCCGATCGCCGCGAGGCTCGCCGCCAGGCTGGTCGAGCGGTTGCAGCATCTGGTGGATATCGGGCTGGGCTACCTGAGCCTCAATCGGGAGACGATCACCCTCTCGGGGGGCGAGTCGCAGCGGATGAAGATGATCCGGCACCTCGGGAATAGTCTGACCGACATGCTCTATATCCTCGATGAGCCGAGCGTGGGGCTGCACGCGCGCGATGTCGCTCGCCTGAATGGCCTGCTGCGGAAGCTGCGCGACAAGGGCAACACCGTGCTGGTCGTCGAGCACGACCCCGACGTCATCGCCATCGCGGATCATATCGTGGACATCGGACCGCGCGCGGGGACGCACGGCGGCGAGGTCGTCTTCGAGGGGCGCTTCGCCGACCTCAAGGGGGCCGACACCCTCACCGGGCGTTTCTTGCAGCACCATTTGCCGATCAAGCGGGATGTACGACAGCCGACCGGCCACCTGACGATCGCGAATGCCACGATCCATAACCTGAAAGGGGTCACGGTCGGGATCCCGACCGGCGTGCTGACCGTCGTGACGGGGGTCGCGGGGTCCGGCAAGAGCAGTTTGATCAACGATGTCTTCCTGGCGCAGCACCCGGACGCGATCGTGATCGACCAATCCCGCGTGACGGCCAATAGCCGCTCGGCCCCGGCGACCTACACCGGGATCATGGATGACATTCGGCAGGCG
>DATCMP010000004.1:0-22679 GCA_036563365.1 Thermomicrobiales bacterium | reverse complement strand
TGACACCCGCCCGCCTGCTTGCCACCGGGGTGAGATAATCGTCGGGGGACAAGCAACGACAACCAACTATGATCTCACCCGTTCCCCATCTCGCAGGTCTCTGCGTCCGCAACAAGCGTACCGCCCCCCACGTACAGGAGTGTGAAAACGCCAGTGGCGACGACAGAGCCGGGAGGCAATGCACCGAGGTCACAGGCGGCGACAACGAGCCGGAAGGTTTCGGTGTCACCAAAGCCACGACGAGCGGTGCGACCAGCCAGCCGCTGGAAATACCCTCCTCGTGGCACATTCACCGCCGCCCAATTGCTGCGCCCGACCGTGCAACTGCCGCTCCTGCTTCTGATCACCGCCCTGGCGCTCCTGTTCGCGTGGCAGGTGCGGCAGCCGTTCAGCCTCGCGCTTGGTGGCCCCGACGATACCCCCTACCTGACCAACTTCCACGAGCCGGAGACGGCGCAGGGCACCGGTCAGCAATTCCGCTGGACGCGTGACCGCTCGGTGATCACCCTCCCCGGCTTCGGGGCGACCCCCGCGACGATCACCCTGCGCCTGCAAGGTACTCGCCCCCAAGGGGCCACGCCAGTAACCACGAGCATAACCATTGGGGATATGTCGCCACGCTCGGTGCTGCTCACCTCCGAGCCGCTCGACTACACCTTCGCCGTCCCCGCCAGCGCCTTCCGCGATGGCGGCCTCACCGTCACCATCGCCAGCCCAACCTACCGCCCGACCGGTGATCGCCGCGATCTCGGCATCGTCGCCACCCGCATCGATCTACGCGATGCGGGTAATCCGCCAGGATTGATCATGCCGCCATTGCGAACCCTCGGGGTCGCGCTGCTGGCCGTCATCTGTATATATGCGGCACTGGCCTATGCGATTCGTAACGCGATTGGTGCCGCACTTGGTGGCTGGCTCACCGCCATCGTCTTTGTTGTCGGCGCGCTCGGGCCGCGGTTCATCCTCACCCTCTACGCCCCGGCACTCGCCCTATTGATCGGGTTTGGAACGCTGGTCACGCTCGGCCTGGTCGCCTGCCTGTGGTGGTTCCGCGCGCGCAACGATTGGGCAACATCGGAACGCGGCCTCGGTGGTGTGACACTGATCGCCGGAGCCAACGCGCTCGCGCTGCTGATCGGGATGCGCCACCCGCAGTTCCGGTCGAGCGATCTGATGCTGAATGTTCATCGGCTGGAATTCGTGCAGCGCGGCGAGTGGATCTTCACCCTCGCCCTGCCCGGCCCGCGCGCCCTCGAAGCGCCGTACCCGCCCCTCTTCTACGCCGTGATGTTGCCATTGGCCGCGTTCATCCCCGACAAAATCATCCTGGTCGAGGTCGTCGCGACACTCGTGATGGCCGTCGGAGCGCTGCTCACCTTCGCGCTGGCACGGCGACTCACGGGGTCGGACGCCCCTGCGCTCTGGGCGGCTGGGGCGTATGCGGTCTTGCCGATCACCTACAACCTCGCCTCGGCGGGGAATTTCGCCAACCTCTTCGGACAGGGCGTAGCGACCGCCTATCTCGTGGCCCTGCTGCTAACCTGGGGCGGCTGGGCACATCCACCTGTCGCGATGAGCCTGACGATCGGCCTGACCCTCTCCCTGCTCGGCCACTTCGGCGTCTTCCTGTCACTCTGCGCGACCCTGCCCCTCTTCGTCCTGGTGCTCCTCTTCCGCGGTCGCGAGGGGCGACAACAGGCGCTGGCCCTGGCGGGCAATTTCGTTGTCGCGCTGCTCCTCTCCTGGGCGATTTATTACCGCTTCCACAATACGCTGTTGATCGGCCATCTGCGCGACTTCCTCAGCGGCGAGACAAACGCACGAGGCGGCGCGATCGCCGAAGCGACGCTCACCGCGCGATTCCGTAGCGAGTGGGCAAATTTGCTCCTCTGGTGGGGCTGGCCCGCGCTACCGCTCGCGCTGGCGGGGAGCAATCTGCTGCGCCGCACCTTCCCCTCGCCCCGCCTGACCCTTACCCTGACCTGGTTGGCGACCGCGCTGCCATTCTTCCTCGCCGCGCTCTTCGCCGGGCTCAGCGTCCGTTTCCATCTCTTCGTCGGCCCGGCACTCGCGGTCGCGGCAGGCTGGGCGCTCTGGCAACTCTGGCGCATCCATCGTTTCATCGGGCCGATTCTCGCGCTGGTGATCAGCGCCTTCTGGCTCTGGCAAGGCTTGGTCTACTGGGCCGATCGCGTCCTGCACGCCTATCACTAATAGCGGGACCAGCATGCTGGTTTGGGTAGGGGTGGGGCACTGACCCGTCCGGTTGATGGCGGCACCCACCCGGTCATCCGCCAACCCGCTCGGCGACAACATAGCGTATGGGTGTCACTAGCCGGGCGGGTCAGTGCCCCGCCCCTATCACCACGTCCGCATAGCAACGCTGATTTTGCACGAAGCAACCTTTACCCTCCCGCTTCAGGGGAGGGTCGCCACCGCAGCGGCGGGGAAAGGTCTTCCTTCCCACTACCCCTGCTGCCGAAACATCTCGGCGGCGGCACCCAGCGTCGAGAACCGCACCCCTTCGTGGCCTTTGAAATAGTTGATCAAGCGTTCGAGCAAGAGCATCCGGTGGCCACGACCGATCACCTGCGGGTGCATCGTCAGGGTGTAGACGCCATCCGGCACATCGCGGTACATGAAATCGAATTCACCGCGCCAGATCTCCTCGACCTTCGAGGGCGCGGAGAGGCCGGGGCTGACCCGGTTGGGGCGGCTGACATATTCGAAATGCGGGAAATCATCGAGGATCCAACTGACCGGCATCTCGACCAGATCAACCGTCGGGCCGAAGAGATACGGGCCATCCTGCTGAATAACATCGCCGACCCGGCACCAGTACGGCGTGAAATCCTGGCCCATCAGCGAACTCTCGTAGCGGAACCCGTATTCGAGCAGCAGTTCGATCGTGTGCGGGCTGTTGTCCCACGCCGGCGAGCGGTAGCCGAGCGGTCGCTGGCCGATCGCCTGATCGAGCGCCAGCAAACCGCGCTCCAGGACGGCGCGCTCGGCATCCTTCGAGGGGAGCGACACCGGGTTCTCGTGCAGGTAGCCGTGGTGGCCGACCTCGTGCCCGTCGGCCACGATCGCGCGCACGCTGTCGGGGTAAGTATCGGCGGTGTGTCCGGTCACGAAGAAGGTCGCCCGGATGTCGTGCCGGGCGAGCAGGCGCAGGATCCGCTCGACCCCCACCGCGCCGAACTCGCCGCGCGAGATCATGCTCGGCGAGGTTGCGCCCATCGGCCCGATCCAGAGTGAGATCGCATCGAAATCGAATGTCAGGCAAACCGTCGCGCTCATCTTTATCCCCCAAGTGTGGCCGATCGTCCAGTATCACCGGCGTCAGCGTACCAATTCCTCATCTATCCCGCACCCGTGGTACACTGCGGCCCGAGTGTTCGCGCCTTGGCTTTGGTCTGATGAGCGGCGATATACTTCTCCGCATCGCCCATCTGGGCGCGAGCGAGCCCGACAGGGCCGTCGGGGAAACAACCCCGCTGAGTAGCAGCGATAGGGAGGAATAATGGCCGGACAGGGACAGACGGAGACCGCGCGCCCCGAAGATCAGGTGCGGACGGCCTCGCGACCGAGCGAGCTGCGGATCACCGATATGCGGACGGCGACGGTCGGCTGGGATAACTGGCACTTCACGATCGTTCGCATCGACACCAATCAGGGGATCAGCGGCTATGGCGAGGTACGCGACTTCGCCAGCAAGAACTACGCGCTGATGCTGAAGAGCCGCCTCCTCGGCGAGAACCCGTGCAACGTCGATAAGCTCTTCCGCAAGATCAAGCAGTTCGGCGGGCATGGTCGCCAGGGGGGCGGCGTCTGCGGCGTCGAGATGGCGCTGATGGATCTGGCGGGCAAAGCCTATGGCGTCCCGGCCTATGCTCTCGCGGGCGGCAAGTTCCGGGACCGCATCCGCATGTATTGCGACACCCCGAACGAGTTGACCGGCGCGGAGATGGGCAAGAAGCTGCAGGAGCGGATCGACCTCGGCTTCACCTGGTTAAAGATGGATGTCGGCGTGCAGCCGCTGATCGGCATCAAGGGCGCGCTGAGCTGGCCGCAGGGGATGTTGCCCGGTGACCCCGGCGATCAGATCGAGCGCCTGTTCAACACCACCCAGATCATGCACCCCTTCACCCATGTGCGCCTCACGCCGAAGGGGATCGACCTGATCTGCGAATACGTCGCCCAGGTCCGCGAGGTCGTCGGCGACGAGGTGCCGATCTCCGCCGATCACTTCGGCCACATCGGCCTCGACGACTGCATCCGGCTCGGGCAGGCGCTCGAACCGTTCAACCTCGCCTGGCTGGAAGATCTGGTGCCGTGGCAGTTCACCGACAAGTGGGTGCAGTTGGAGCGGACCCTCAACACCCCGGTCTGCACCGGCGAGGACATCTACCTGCGGGAGAACTTCCGCCCGCTGCTCGAAGCGCGCGGCGTCAACGTCATCCACCCCGACCTCGCCACCAGCGGCGGGATCATGGAGACGAAGCGGATCGGCGATCTGGCGCAGGAGCACGGCGTCAGCATGGCGCTGCACATGGCCGGAACGCCGATCAGCACGATGGCGAGCGTCCACTGCGCCGCCGCGACCGAGAACTTCATCGCCCTGGAGCACCACTTCAGCACGATCCCGTTCTGGGACAGCTTCATCGACGGCGTGCCGAAGCCGCTGATCAGCGAAGGCTACATCCCCGTGCCGGAAACCCCCGGCCTCGGCTTCGAGATCAACGAGGAAGTGATCAAGGAGCACCTGATCGCCTCCGACAAGGGCTTCTTCGAGCCGACCCCCGAGTGGGACGTCGCCCACAGCCACGACCGACTCTGGTCCTAACCGAAGTCGGGCTGCCGCAACCAACCACCACATGATTGCGGCGGCGGCCCCCTCTCGTCACATGGAGAGAGGGGGGGCCGCCGCCGCGGCGGGGATAGGTTCCGTATTTCTCACGACTCACGACCCCCCACCACAGGAGCGGACCGATACGATGGGCACTGCGGTCGACCTCAACAGCGATATGGGCGAGAGTTTCGGCGCGTACACGCTCGGCCATGACGCCGCGCTGCTGGCGCAGATCAGCTCCGCGAATATCGCCTGCGGTTTTCATGCGGGCGATCCGCAGGTGATCGCGCGCACGGTCGCGCTGGCCCGCGAGCATGATGTCGCGATCGGCGCGCACCCCGGTTTCGCCGATCTCTACGGCTTCGGTCGCCGCGATCTGCCGATCACGCCCGCCGAGGCGCGCAACGACATGATCTATCAGGTCGCGGCCATGGCGGGGTTCTGTCGCGCGTCGGGTGTACCGCTCCAGCACGTCAAGATCCACGGCGCGCTCTACAACCTGATGGCCCGCAACGAAGCGCTCGCGCTCGCCGGGGCCGAGGCCGTCGCCGCCTTCGATCCGCACCTGATCTTCGTCGGTCTGCCCGGCTCGGCGCATGAATACGCCGCCGCGAAAACCGGGTTGCACTTCGCGCGCGAGGCATTCGCCGACCGCGCCTATAACCCCGATGGCACACTCGCCGCCCGCAGCCTGCCCGGCGCGGTCCTCACCGATCCGGCGCTCGTCGGGCAACGTGCGGTCGCGATGGTCACGACCGGGCGGGTGACGGCGATTGATGGCACCGAGATTACCCTGGCGATCGACACCCTCTGCCTGCACGGCGATACACCGGGCGCACCGCAACTCGCGGCCAGCGTTCGCGAGGCGCTGCAAGCGGCGGGGGTCGCCATCCGACCGCTGGGGGCGATCATTGGCTAGCGAGGGGGGCGATGGGCTACGGCGCGGCTTGCTCCCGGCACCGGAGCGCGGCACCGCACCGAGCCCACCACAGTATCGCCGGGTCGGCGAGGGCGGTCTCCTGGTCGAGTTCGCCAATGAAATCTCGCCAGAGGTGAATCGCCGGGTTCGCACCCTATTAGCCGCGCTCGATGCGACGCCGCCACCAGGGCTGCTCGATCTGATCCCAGCCTACCGCACCTTGCTTGTCCTCTACGATCCGCTCCGGCTGACCGATGACCAACTCATCACTCACTTGGCCTCATTAAAGCTGGAGGAAGCCAGCGCGCCGCCCGCGCGCACGGTCACGATCCCGGTGATCTACGGCGGCGAGTACGGGCCGGATCTCGACGCGGTCGCGGCACACAGCGGCCTGACGCCCGAAGAGGTGATCGTGCGGCATAGCTCCGCGATCTACCTCGTCTACTTCATCGGCTTCTCGCCCGGTTACCCCTACCTCGGCGGTCTGGACCCGGCGTTACACACACCACGCCTCACTCAACCACGACTCGTAGTGCCGGCCGGGACGGTGGCGATCGGCGGGCAGCAGACCGGGATTTATCCACAGGCGACGCCTGGAGGCTGGCGGCTGATCGGGCGCACGCCCACGCGGCTCTACGACCCGACGGCGAGCGAACCGTTCCTGCTGCGACCGGGTGATGAGGTCCGTCTGCGACCGATCGGGGCGAAAGAGTACGCTGCTATCCTGGCGAAGAACGTCACAGCAGCGGTGAGTCACGAGGGAGCCGATGGGGATTGCTGACAGCGGCGCGGCGCTCCTGGTCGCGACACCCGGCCTGATGACGACGGTGCAGGATCTCGGTCGTCACGGTTACGGGCGCTTCGGCGTGCCGAGCGGCGGTGCCCTAGATGAGGGGGCGTTGCGGTGGGCCAATCTGCTGGTCGGGAACGAGCCCGACGCGGCGGCGCTGGAAGTCACCCTGCTCGGTCCAACGTTCACCATCGTCGGCGCGCAGCCGCTCATCCTGGCGCTCACCGGTGCCGATTGCGGAGCGACGTTGCATGGGCAGGCGCTTGCTCCCTGGCGTTCATTTCGCGCTATGCCCGGCGATACCATCGCCCTCGGAGGCTGCGAAACCGGCGCACGCGCGTATCTTGCCATCGGCGGCGGAATTGACGTGCCGACCGCCCTCGGCAGCCGCAGCACCGATCTTCTCAGCCAACTCGGTGGGTTCGAGGGCCGTGCGCTGCGAGCGGGCGACCGCGTCCCGCTGCGCCCGCCAAGCGAGTTGCCGCCGTTGCGCGCGGTACCGCCCGAACGAATCCCGCACTACGGGTCAGCGACGACCTTGCGCGTCATCCTCGGACCGCAGGATGACAGGATCACCGCCGATGCCCTCGCCACCTTCCTCTCTGCCACATACACGCTCGGCAACGAGAGCAATCGGATGGGCGCGCGACTCCTCGGCCCCGCGCTCACCTTCCGTGCCGGGTCATCGGGCGCGGACATCCTCTCGGAGGGGATCGCGACCGGCGCGATCCAGGTCCCGGCGCAAGGGCAACCGATCATCCTGCTCGCCGGGCATCAGACGACCGGCGGGTATGCCAAGATCGCGACCGTGATCGGGGCTGACCTCTGGCGATTGGGCCAGACGCCCCCTGGGTCCAGCGTCTCATTCCGCACGGCCACGATCGAGGAAGCGCGCGAAGCCTTGCGGGAGTTCCGAGAAGGGATTGACCCGGGCGCGCTCGTGCCCCTCACGGAGGATGCAGCATCGATGATCGAAGGGCAAACGACAAACGCAACGAACGATGATGAGCGGGATGTGTTCATGTCCGAACTCGCCGCCTCCGCCGGACAAACCGATTGGACCCCAGCAGCGGTCGAA
Organism: Thermomicrobiales bacterium; assembly: GCA_036563365.1. Lineage (GTDB taxonomy): Bacteria > Chloroflexota > Chloroflexia > Thermomicrobiales > CADCWN01 > CADCWN01. The sequence goes on along the minus strand of DATCMP010000004.1, from coordinate 15,040 downwards.
GCGCTCTTCGCACGCGCGGCTGCGACTGGTGTGACCGAGTTCAAGCTGTCAACACCAGCGGTACGCCTCCTGCTGCAAAGGGTGGGTGGCGGTACACCAACAGTTACGACAACCGCGCCAACAAGCGTTGAAATAGATTCCGCGACCGCACCACCGGCCCCGGAGGCCACGAACCAGCAAGATGAGTCGGCGATCACCGCGCCGGTGCTGGGGATCTTCTATCGTGCGGCCAAACCGGAAGAGCCACCACTGGTCGAGCCGGGCGATCGGATCACGGCGGGTCAGATCGTCGGACTGATCGAGGTGATGAAAACGTTCTACGAAGTGACCGCCACCGTCGCCGGGTATATCACCGCCGCGCTCGTGGAGAACGGTGCATCGGTCCAGTATGGACAGCCGCTCTTCAACATCAGCGCGGAAAGAGCGGGATAACCGCCGACCCGCAACGAACCACCTGGTGCGGCTACGCCGGTGTGGCGATGCAGAGACGATGAGGCGAGCCGCGATGACAGCGATCACTCCCGCAGCACTCGGCTTCACGGTCACAGCAGACGGCTGGCAAAAGGTGGTGCGCGGTCGAACACTCACCTTTCGTCTCCTGCACGACTGGGCCGACCTGATAGCGGTCGAAGCGTTGCAACGGGCGGTCTTCGGGATCAGCGACCGCGATCTCATCGCCGCTAGTATCCTGATCGTCATCCCGAAGACCGGCGGGCAGATCCTCGGCGCATTCGCTGATAACGAATTGATCGGCTTCCTCACGGCCTACGGGGGATATGTCGTGAGGAGGCCCCTGCTCGTCTCGGATATGCTCGCGGTCACGCCAGCCCGGCGCGGCGGCCTCGGCTTCGCGCTGAAAACATTGCAGGCGGCGCTCGCCCTCGCCGCCGGTTTCCAGCAGATCACCTGGACGGTCGATCCCCTCCGCGCGGCCAACGCCCGCCTGAACTTCGAGCGCCTCGGTGCCGATGCGCGCGAATACCGCGACGATTTCTACGGCAGCGATTTCGCCAGCGGTCTCTACGGCGGCCTACCGACCGACCGCCTCGTCATCTCCTGGCGGATTGATCAACCATCCGTCGCCGACCACCTGCTCGGCAAGCGACCACCACGGGAGCCTGGGTCGCTGGATGATCTGCCGCTGTTCGCATCACCCGGGCCAGCACAGGCGCGCATCGCGATCCCAGCCGACATCGACAGCCTCGTTGTGACCGATCTCGATGCGGCGCGCGAATGGCGCTTCCACGTCCGCAACGCGCTGCATGAGGCATTTGCCGCTGGCTATGCGCTCACCGGCTTCGCCAGTGCCGATGATAGCGGTGATGGGCAACTACTCCTGACGCGCGCCGATCCCGCAGATTAACAGCGTTGTGCGAGCGCGAGGAGTGCCGCGGTTGCGGTTGCGCCGGTGGCGGTGAGGAAGGAGTACGAGGAGACCATGCGGATTACCAGCATCGAGATCATCCCCATCCGCCTGCCGCTGCATGAGCCGTTCATCATCTCCTATGGCACCTTCCCCGACGTGCCGACCGTCCTGGTGCGCCTCACCACAGACGACGGGCTCGTCGGCTGGGGCGAGGGGACGCCGGACGCTTTTGTCACCGGCGAGACGTTCGGCGGGGTCGTCGAGACGCTGCGCGAGATTGCCCCGGCCCTGCACGGTCGCGACCCTCGGGACCGCACCGGCGCGATGCGCGCGGTCATGGGGCGGATCACCGGCGCACCGACCGCCCGCGCTGCCCTCGACATCGCCCTGCACGACCTGGCCGGACGCGCGGCAGGGTTGCCGATCTGGGCCTTGCTCGGTGGTCGCGCACGCACGGTCGCCGGAATCTCTCGCGTTGTCAGCATCAAAACGCCCGAGGCGATGGCGGACGACGCGCTGCACCATGTCGCCGACGGCTTCCGCACGGTCAAGCTCAAGCTCGGTCAGGCCGACGACATCGCCGCCGATGTCGCGCGCGTTGCCGCCGTGCGCGCGGCGGTCGGCCCGACGATCGCGCTCAAAATCGACGTGAATCAAGGCTGGCGTACACCGGGCCTCGCCATCGACGCCGCGCGCCGGATCGCGCCATACCATCCGGCCTACATCGAGCAACCGATCGCCGCGCACGATCTCGAAGGGCTCGCCGAAGTCCGTCGCCAAGCGGGCGTGCCGATCATGGCCGACGAAGCGATCGGCTCGGCGCACGATGCGTTGCGCGCGGTCAGCCTGCGCGCCTGCGACCTGATCAACATCAAGCTGATGAAGTCTGGCGGCCTGCTCGGCGCACTGGCGGTCAACACCATCGCCGAGACCGCCGGGATCGTCTGCCAGGTCGGCACGATGGTCGAGTCGGCGATCGCGTCGTCGGCGGGACTGCACGTCGCGCATGCCCTGCACAACGTCCAGACAGTGGAGATGGGGGGACCGCTGATGCTCGCGACCGATCTCGCGCCGCTGCGTGATTATTATCACGGCGACCGCGTTGCACTTCCCGAAGGGCCGGGGCTGGGCCTGCGCCCCGACGAGGGGATCATCGCGCGCCATGCCACCGGGCGTTTCCTGCTCGAGGGGTGAGTCAACGTTTCCAACGGCACCGAGAGGATCGATGACGACGCTGGCAATACTGGCCGATATCCACGGCAATCTCCCGGCGCTCTCGGCGGTGCGAGCGGATCTCACCGCACATGTGGTCGATCGGGTGATCGTGGCGGGCGATCTGATCAATTGGGGGCCGTGTTCCGCACAGGTGGTCGAGCAGGTGCTGGCGGATGGTTGGGAGGTGGTCAGGGGCAACCACGAACTGATCCTGCTCGATTACGGCACGCCGCGCGCCCCGGCATCCTGGGAGGATCTGGATGCCTTCCCGATCCCGCGCTGGCTCCACCGCCAGATCCCCGCGCACCTCCGCGCCGAAATCGCGCGCTGGCCCGACACCCTGACCATCCGCCCACCGGATGGTCCGCCGTTGCGGGTCGTCCACGGCTCACCACGCCAGCACTCCGAGCCGATCTACCCCGGCACAGACGAGCAGACGCTGGCAACGATCCTCGCCGGGGTCGCGGAGACAACGATCGTGGCCGCGCATACACATCTGCCGATGGATGAGCGGATCGGGCCGTGGCACATCCTCAATCCCGGCTCGGTCGGGATGGGACTCGACGGTCGTTTCGACGCCAGGTATCTGCTGTTGGAAAGTGACGGCGAGCGCTGGCACGGCAAACCTCGCCGCCTCCCCTACGATCGCACGCCCCTTTTCGCAGAGTTCGCGCAACTTGGGTTCGAGGAAGAATGCGGCGTGATCGGGCGGTTGGTCGTCGAAGAGTTTCGCACCGCCCGCCCACGAATCGCGCCGTTCCTCCGCTGGCGACAGGCGACCGCCGCCGCTGCGCCATTTACCGCGGACACCCTCGCCGACTTCCAGGCGATCGATCCCGAAACGTACATGCCCCGCGCCCATCGCCTCGCAACAACAGGCGATACCCCATAAGCCCCACAACGCCGATCGCCACCACTGAATAACCCCTTGTGCCCACACCATGCCGCGTGGTTCAGTGTGCCTACCTCCGAAGTAATCGACTCCTGCCCGCGCAGTCGCTACGCTAAGGGTGCGGCAATTGAGCACGCGGGGCATAACAAGGAGGGTTCAGATGACGACCGACACCAGGAACAGCACTACCGAGGCGATCGCGATCGACCGGGTGGTCGAGGATTACTTCGCGATGTGGAACGAGACCGATTCCGAGCGCAGGCGGGCGATCATCGGCGCGACCTGGGATACCGTCGCGGAGTATGTCGACCCGCTCTTCAGCGCCTCCGGCTACGAAGCGTTGGATGCGATGGTCATCGCCGTACACGAGCGCTTCCCCGGCTATCGCTTCGCCCTGACTGAGGCGATCGACGCCCACCACGATCGGGCGCGCTGGGGCTGGGCGCTCGCCGGCCCGGACGGCGCGCCACCAGTCGCCACCGGCGTCGATTTCGCCGCCCTCGCAGCGGACGGTCGCCTACGCAGCGTCACCGGCTTCTTCACGCAATCGGGCGGCAATAGCTGAGCGGAGGGCTCGGAAGTTAGCGCCTCCACTACTAGATTGGAAGCCCCGCTGCGAGAATGCAGCGGGGCTCTCGACCGTTGTGCGACAGGCAGCCATTAGTACCGTACTTGCGAGCACCATCATTCGGGCATGTTGGGGGATAGGCGTATAACCACGCGCCGCTAAAATTGCTATAGACACGATGATTGTAGTCTGTTGAAATGCGTGGGGGACGCAATGCCACCCGAGACAAATTCACTGGCGCTCACCTTTGAAGATCGCCTCCGCGCGCTCGGGTGGTTCATCGACCGACGCGAGTTGCACAGCGTCAGCGTGGCGATTGAGCAGGACACCGTGACCCTGGCGGCGCGAAAACGCGGCGAGGAGAGCGGCAATAAGGTTGAGATTCGCCTCACCAGCGCCGAGATGGCGCTCCTCGTTCGAGACGCGCGCCGTCGGCGCGGGAATGGTATCGCCCGCCTTGGCGGTCGCCCCTCGCGCCTCAACGCCCTGCGCCAGGGGCAGCAACGCAGCGTGCCACTGTCGCAGTGGGTCGATGAGACCCAACTCCTCTCCTATCAGGAGTTGCTGCGCGCCATCGGCTTCGACCTCGATCATTGGCGGGCGCAATCATTTCGCCTGGATGAGTTTGAGAGCGGCCTGATTCTGCGCGTACGCACCGGCGATAGCGGCCCGGACGTGCAGCAGGTCTTCCCCTTGTCGAAAGAGGAGTTACGCACGCGGATCGCGCAATCGATCCGCCGCCGCGGCCACCAGCGCCCTATCGCCACTACCACAATCCCCGCCGCTTCCTAGCGCCAGATCCGAGCACGCGTCCCGCCCCGTTTTGTCGACCGGGGCGGGTTTTCTTGTCTTGCTGAGAACCTGCATACGATACGCAGCGGGCGTCGTGGTACACTGCCAGGCGGCAGTAACCATGCCAGCACTTAACATGGCTGATCCCCGTCGCCGTGAGACAAAACGAGACGAGAGGTGCCGCGATGAAACCGCTCCGCTTCGGTATCAAGACCGCGCCGCAACACACGACCTACGAGGATATGCTCGCCGTCTGGCAGGAAGCCGAGGGGACCCCAGCGATCGAACACGCCTGGCTCTTCGACCACTACGCGCCGATCGCCGGCGATCTCGACGGCCCCTGTCTCGAAGGCTGGACGACCCTCGCCGCCTTCGCCGCTGTGACCAAGCGCCTGCGGCTCGGGCTGATGGTCACCGGCAACACCTACCGCCATCCGGCGGTCCTCACCAAGATCGCGCTCACCACCGATGTCATCTCCGGCGGGCGGCTCGACTTCGGGATCGGCGCGGGCTGGAATGAATACGAGCATAGCTCAATGGGACTCGAACTCTATCAGTCCGGTGAGCGAATCCGCCGCCTCGATGAGGCATGCCAGATATATAAGAGCCTCTGCACCGGGCACCTCACCACGTTCGAAGGGCGCTATTACCAGCTCAAGGAGGCGCGCTCCGCGCCGAAGCCGGTCCAGCGCCCCTACCCGCCGATCGTGATCGGCGGCAGCGGCGAGAAGCTGACCTTGCGCGTCGTCGCCAGGCACGCCGACATCTGGAATTTCGTCGCGGGCAACGTCGATACATTCCAGCACAAAGAGCGGATCTTGCGCGAACATTGCGAAGCGATCGGGCGTGACACGACGGAGATCGAGCGATCGGTCCAGGTGCCGGTCGATTACGACGACCTGGGCAAAACGGTGAAGACCACGCAGGATTTCGTCAACGCGGGCGCGACCCACTTGATCTTCGGCCTGCGCCCGCCCTTCCCGGTCGGTGTCGTCACGCGACTAGCCGAAGAGGTCATCCCGAACATCCACCAGTCCTGAGCAAACCGCCCTGCCGTAGTTCGCGGGCCGCATGCTCCGTATGCGGCCCGCGCTAGACGCTGATCGATGCGCGCCCTGGTCAATTATGTACAATTACTCCATCGAACGCGGCGGCCCGATACCGCCCTTCTTTGCACGAGGGATTGCCGGTGGCAACGACAATCGCAGCAGCATCATCGCCGCAGGAGACCGATCGCCGATTGGTCTTCTTCAGTGATCTGCACCTCGCCACCGACGAAGGGAAGCGCGATTTTTTCGCCGAGGATGAACTCACCGCACTCCTCGACGAGTTGATCGCCGCGGCCGTGCCGACGGATCTGATCATCGCCGGAGATTTCTTCGATCTCCTGCAACTCACCGATGAGACGCCTGGGGCCGACCGGGTCGCTACCTTCCGCCGCGCCTTCGAGCGTCGCGAATACGAGGCGATGCTCGATCGCCTGCGGCACTTCAATCGCCAGCAGGGACACCGCACGATCTACTTGCTCGGCAACCACGACGCGGAATCGGGGTGGAACGACGCGCTGCGGGCCTATCTGCTCGATAGCGGCCTCGTCTCGGAGATCAGCCTGGCGTATGCTCACACGTATGGCGACGGCCAGGGGAACGGCTGCCTCGTCTATTGCGAACACGGCAACGATTACGACGGCGTCAACACGATCCTCGACTACCGTAATCCGGCGATCACGCCGCTCGGGTCGCATATCGTCACCGACATGGTCAATTATCTGGAGCCGCTCGGTCGCCACGCGGACATCGACGCCCCGACCTCCATCGCCGACATCGACAATATCCACCCCCTGGGCTTGATCCCCTGGTGGTTTATCTCGACCTATTTCTATCAGCAAGTGCGGCGGGTCACCAAATATATCGTCGCCCCGGCCTCGATCATCTATCTGCTCTTCCACCTCTTGCCGCTCTACCTGCTCTTCGAGCAATTCCACGGCACGATCGTGGCGCGCGGTTTTAATAGCCTCCCGAATATCGAGCTGATCGTCGCCGGCCTGATCATCATGTTCGACAGCTCGCTGCTGATGGGGCTGATCATCTGGCTGCTGATCCGCTTCGATTTCGCGCGCACCCGCCGCCGCTATGGCCTCCAGGACCCCGATGACATCTTCCGGCGCGGTTCGCGGCACTACCGGCGTACCTGTGAAGGGTTGGTAACCGGCACGTTGCGTCCGGTCCACTGGCCCGCCGAAGAGCCCTGGAACGGCACGGACCTCTTAGTCTACGGGCACACGCACACGCAAGACCTGACGACGGTGACCGTGGAAGATCGCCCGCGCGCCTTCGCCAATACCGGCACCTGGACGCGCAAGGTGATCCGCATCGCCACCAATCTGAAGCTGCCGCCGGTCTTCGTGCCGGTCTACGAGTTGTCGTATCTGACCGTTGAACACACCGGCGCGGGGATGACCGTGACCCTCTGGGAGCGCCCCAAGATTCTCGAATATCGCCTGCCGTGGTCCGAACGCCTGGCGAGCCTCTTCCGTCGCCGCCCACCGATGCGCCCGGCGAGCCTGACACCGCGCATCGTTGAGTCGGCGACGATCCCCTTCCGCCCCGGTATCGATCGCCCCGCCACGCTCGGCCCGATCGGCAACTCCGCGCGGCGACAACTCCACGAAATCGAAACAGAACACCCCAGCATCGAGCTGTAACGTCGCCCGTTAGCCAGTCCCGTCTACAGCCATATCCCCTTCCCTTTCGACTCTGTGTACCCCGTTCGCACCGTGGTTAGCCGTCGTCACTCGGCGTAGTCAAAGAACGTGCCCTACCCGCGATGCGGGTAGGGCAACAGCCAGCCGTCTCGAAGATTAATGCCGCCTCGGCTAATCCGCGCTCATCGCTTCGTAAATATCCTCGACCGGCTTCGGGAACTCCTGGCGGATCGCAGCGGGGCCGAGCAACCCAATCAGCCCTTTTTCGAGGTCCGAGCAATAGGTGACCCCGGCTTCAACCCGGAACGCGCGGTGGCCGTCCTCGCCGGCGATGTGCAGCATCACCGGCTCATCGCCATCGAACGGCTTGAGCAGGGTACGCAACTCGCTCAAGACCTCGATGTCGCGCCAATACTCACCACTCGGCGTCAGCGTCAGGTGCAGCGTCGGCAGGCGCTTACGGGGATCGCCGCGCTCGACCTGCACAAACGACTCGGCGGTGTCGCAGACGAGCTGCACGGCATCATGACGCAACTCAACCTTCGCCGTGATCTTGACGATCTCGTCCTCGACGAAATAGCTGCTGTGCTTCTCGAAGCACTCCGGGAACGCGACCATCTCGACCGAACCGCTCATATCCTCGAGCACGATGATCCCCATCGTCGTGCTCTTCTTGGTGATCACGCGGCGGACGTTGTTAACCATCGCCACGACGGTCACTTTCTTCCCCTCGAACTCGGACGAGAGCTCCCCGAGCGCGGTCACGCCATCGCCCACCTCGACCAGAGACAGAGGATGCTCCGAGAAGTAGAGTCCGGTAACCTCCTTCTCCCACGCCAGGATCGTCTTGCGCGGGATCTCTTCGAGATCTTCCCGCACGCGCGGTTTCGTACTGACCGGCATCGGCGCGGAGAGTTCGAACATCCCGAAGAGGTCGGCCTGCCCGCGCCGCTTCGCCTCCTGCGCCTTCTGCCCGGCGGTCATCGCCCCATCGACCTGGTCGAGGAGGTCGCCGCGCGTGCCGAGATCGTCGAGCGCACCGGCCTTGATCAGGCTCTCCACCACGCGCTTATTGAGCACCTTGCTATCGACCGCCGCGCAGAGCGCATCGAGCGACGCGAAGCGGCCGTCTGGCTGCTCCTTGCGAGCGACGATGATCGCGTCGATCGCGCCGACGCCGACATTCTTAACCGCCGCCATCCCAAAGCGGACACCCTGGATCTCCGCACCTTCTGCGGTGACAACCGTCTCGATCGAGAAGTCGCGCTGGCTGTTGTTGAGGCTCGGCGGCAGGATGGTGATCGGCACGCCGGACGCGCCCATGCGCTTGACCTCGACCACACCCTTGACGACCTTGTCGCCATCGCCCATCGCGGTAGAGAGGAACGCGGCCATGTACTCGGCGGGGTAATTCGCCTTCAGATACGCGGTCTGATAGGTGATCTGCGCGTAGGCGGCGGCGTGGGATTTGTTGAACCCGTATCGCGCAAAGGGGAGCATCCACTCCCAGATCTCTTGCGCCTCCGACTTCTTCAAACCGCCGTGGCTCTGGCAGCCCTTGACGAATTTCTCCTCTTCCGCCTTGAGGACTTCCAGGTCTTTCTTACCGACCGCCTTGCGGAGCTTGTCGGCCTTTTCCCAGTCGTACCCGGCGATCTGGATCGAGATGAAGAGGATATCGTCCTGATAGACGAGGACGCCGAACGACTCCTCCAGAATCGGCTGGAGCGAGGGGTGCAAATACTGCACCTTCGACGGGTCGTGCTTGCGCTCGATGTAGAGGGGGATGAACGGCATCGGGCCCGGGCGATAGAGCGCGATCATCGCGGCGATGTCGAGGATCGTCGTCGGCTTCAGATCCTTGAGATACTTCCGCATCCCGCCCGATTCAACCTGGAACAGGCCGGTCGTCTCGCCGCTGGAGAGGAGTTCATAGGCTTTCTTGTCGGTGAGCGGCAACTTCTCCGGGTCGATCTCGATCCCGCGATATTCCTTGAGGATCTTAACCGCGCGACCGAGGACCGAGAGATTCGCCAACCCGAGGAAATCCATCTTCATCAGGCCGATCGTCTCGGCGTTCCGCATGTCGTACTGGATCAGCAGCTTCTCGCCACCGGCGGTATCTTTCTGCACCGGCGCATACGTCATCACCGGCTGCTCGGTGATGATCACGCCCGCCGCATGGGTGCCGGCGTTGCGCGTGACCCCTTCCAAGCGCAGGGCGGTGTTGATCAGCTTCGCGATCGCCGGATCGGTATCCTGCAACTTGCGGAGTTCGGGGACGGTTTCGAGCGAGCGGGTCAGCGAGGTCATCATCGGGATGAGCTTCGAAATCTTGTCCACGTCGCCGTAGGACATTCCCATTACGCGCCCGACATCGCGGATGGCCGCTTTCGCTTCCATCGTGCCGAAGGTGATGATCTGCGCGACCTTGTCCTCGCCGTATTTGCGCGTGACGTACTCGATCACCTCCTCGCGCCGGGAGTCCTCGAAGTCCATGTCGATGTCGGGCGGCGAGGGACGGAAGGGGTTCAGGAAGCGCTCGAACGGCAGCTTGTAGACCAGCGGATCAACCGCGACGATCCCGAGGCCATAGGAGACGAGCGAGCCTGCGGCGGAGCCTCGCGTGGTGATGACGATCCCCTGCTCGCGCGCCCAGATCGCGAAGTCCTGCACGATCAGGAAGTAGGCCGGGTACCCCTTCGCGACGATGATCCCCATCTCGTACTCGACGCGATCGAGGTACGCCTGGGGCAGATCGGTCGTGCCAGGCGCGTGCCACTCCGGCGGGGTGCCGTCGATCCCGATCCCCAGCAGCCCCTCGGACTTCCGTCGCCGCAACCCTTCCAGCACCTTGTCGCGCAGATGCTCCTCGGTCGTCTTCTCTTTCGGCACCGGGAAGTGCGGCAGAATCCAGCTACCGGTCTTGATCTGCAACTCGCACATATCGGCGATCATGCCGGTGTTGCTGACCGCTTCGGGGACGTGCGCGAAGAGCTCGGCCATCTCGCTCGGCGGGCGGAAGTAGTTGGTGTTGCTGGTCATCTTCAGCCGCTTGGGATCGTCCAGGGTCTTGCCGGTCTGCACGCAAATCAGGACGTCCTGGATCGCCATGTCGTCCTGGTTGAGGTAGTGGACATCGGCGGTGCAGACCAGCGGCAAGCTGAGCTCTTTGCTCAGTTCGATGATCCCCTGGTTGACGATCTTCTGCTCGGGGATCGTGGGGTGATGCTGCAATTCGAGGAAGTAGTTGCCCTCGCCGAAGATGCCGCGATACATCGACGCGATCCGCTTCGCCTCGTCGTAGTTCTCGGCGATCAGGGCGCGCGGCACCTCGGCGGCGAGGCAAGCCGATAGGCAGACCAATCCTTCGGAGTATTCGCGCAGCACCTCGTGATCGATGCGGGGCTTGTAATAGAAGCCCTCCGTATGCGCGAGGCTGACGAGCTTGATCAGGTTCTTGTAGCCGACCTCGTCCTTCGCCAGCAGGACGAGATGATAGTTCTCGGCGTCGGCCTTGCCGCTCTTCGCGCGCATCCCGCGCGGCGCGACGTACGCCTCGACCCCGATGATCGGCTTGACCCCGGACTTGTGCGCCGCCTCGTAGAAGTTGATCGCCCCGTAGAGCGCGCCGTGATCGGTGAGGGCCACCGAGCCCATCCCGAACTCTTTGGCGCGCTTCATATAGTTGTCGATCTTGCCAAGGCCATCGAGGAGGGAAAAATCGGTGTGTAAGTGCAGGTGGACGAAATTGCTGCTCATACGACCCTGTTCCTCCTCGGGGACGATTGCTCTCGGTACAACGCGCGAGCGCGCGACAAATGGGGAACGACGTGGGGCGAAGCGATCTCCCTCGGGCGGGGCGCGCTAACGGACAGTATCCCGTCCCGCCTCGCCCCTATCGTTTCCATCGCAAATGGCGACGAAAGGGAGAAGCGGAACGGGCGTTCTGTACGTTCGGGGATTGTACAACATCGCGTCGCGGGGCGCATCAGGAAGCGAGGGCAATCTCCGTCAGATTATTGAGGAGCTGGCGCAGATTATCGCGCTTCTCCTCGGGCATCGTCTCGTCGTGCAGCAGACGATAGATGCGCGTCACCGTCGGCTCGTCGGCGAGGGCATTCTCGGGCCGGTCCGGGAAGAAGCCCGCCGCGATCAGCAAACGGTCCTTATCCTCCGGCACGAGATCGAGGCCGCGTGCCAGCTTGCCGATCGCCTCGCGGGTGGCGGAACGCTGCCCGCTCTCCAATCGGCTGACGAGGCTGTGGTCCATCTCCGCCTCGGCCGCGAGTCGCTCTTGCGACCAGCGCCGCGCCTCGCGGTGCCGCTTCAGCAGCCCGCGAAACTCTTCACTGCTGCGCGTCGCCGCCCGCCGCTCTCGTTCCACAACCTCAGCGAAATCTTCGCGCGCCATGGTGATCACCACTCGCTTTCTGTAATGACCGACACGCCAGCCTGTCTGTAGAAGAGGATAGCATCGTTTTGCCACCCCGTCAAGGTATTGCCGAGTTGTCCACACAAACTTGACGATGGGTCACCAATATGCCTGGACTATGCGTCAAGCCTGTGCAAGCCCGCAACGGACAATAATTTTTTCTGTCTAGATACTGTCACAACCCCTCCAATCTCTGGCGTCGCCATAGCGAACACCGCCACGATGATGACGAATGGGCGATGTTTTTCCGTATTGGGAAAATGTCCGTCACTATAGGGGATGTCTGATTTGGAGGTGATCTATCGCTTGTAAGCCTGGATTCCGCTGTGGCGAAGCTCCCTCCCCACCCCGCTCATCGCTCCGCGATCTCCGTTGCTGAGGCGGTGGTGCTATACTGCGCCTCGCTGGGTGTGGCGCGTGGTCGCGTGCGCCAGGAGGCGCACCACCCGCAGATCGGCTGAACCTATCCTTCCAGACCGTGTAGAGTTTGACGCCACCTGGATAAGGACACCGTGCAAGAAACGTCCCCTTCCCTGCAATCACCGACCGGGCAATCATTGTCCGCCACAGCACTGCAAACCTATCTCGATCAACTCGCCTCGGCGGCCCCGGCTCCCGGCGGCGGCAGCGTCGCCGCGCTGAATGCCGCCCAGGGTGCGGCGCTGCTCGGCATGGTCCTCAACCTGACGATCGGTCGCCCCCGTTTCGCGGCGCACGATACGGAAGCGCATGCCCTCTTCGAGGAAGTCGAGCGATTACGAGCCGACTGCACCGCGCTGATCGACCGTGACGCCGCCGCGCTCGCCGCGCTGATCAGCACCTACAAATTGCCGCGCACCACCGCTGAGGAAAAAGCGGCGCGCGCCGCGACCCTGCAAGAGCGCACGCACGAAGCGACGATCGTCCCCCTCGCCGTGGCGCGGGCGGCGGCGGCGCTCCTGCCGCTTTGCCGCCAACTCGTACCGATCGGGAACCCCGCCGCGGTCAGTGATATTGGGGTGGCGGCGACCTGCGCGGTCGCCGCCTTTCGGGGGGCAGAGCTCAACGTCTTGATCAATCTCGGGCAATTGCACGACACAGGGTTTGTCGATGCGGCGCGGGACGAGTTGAATACGCTCGGCGCAGGGATAGAGGGCGAAGCAGCGGCGATCCTGGGCGAGGTCCGTGCCCGGCTCTAGGGGAGTAGTACGACGGTAGCGATGTGGGGAAGAGGAAACGTGGGAGAAGCGAGCGAGCCATCGGCAATCGTGCTGGATGGGCGAGCAGTGGCGGAACAATTACGCGGGGAGTTGCGCGCCGAGAGCGCTGAGCTGACCGGTCAGCTCGGGTTCACGCCGGTCCTGGCCGTCCTCAGCGTCGGCGAAGACCCCGCCTCGCGCTCGTATGTCGCCGGGATCCGCCGGGCCTGCGAACGTGTCGGGATCGCCTGTCGCCAGATCGAGTTGCCCTACACGACCTCCGAGGCCGAGTTGCGCGCCGAGATCGCCGAACTCAACGTCGAGCGGACGGTTTGCGGCGTCCTCGCCACCCTCCCCCTCCCTCCGCACCTCCCGATTGCCACCCTGGCCGACACCCTCAGCCCGGACAAAGATATCGATGGGATCACCCCGACGAACGCGGGCAGACTCGCCCTCGGCTGGCCGACCTTCGCGCCAAACACCCCGGCGGGCGGGATGGAGATCATGCGCCGCTACGGGATCACCATCGCGGGGAAACACGCGGTCGTCGTCGGGCGCAGCGGGATCGTCGGCAGGCCGATGGCGATGATGCTCCTCAACGCCGATGCCACCGTCACGATCTGCCACCGGCACACCGCGAATCTCGCGGAGATCGTCCGCACCGCCGATATCGTCGTCACCGCCGCCGGGCGGGCGCGCCTGATCACCGGGGCGATGCTCAAGCCGGGCGCGACGGTGATCGACTTCGGGATCAACTTCCCCGAATGGGCGGGCAGCAAGATGGTCGGCGATGTCGACTACGCTTCCGCATTGCCGATCGCCGGGGCGATCACCCCCGTACCGGGCGGCACCGGCCCCGTGACCAACATGATGCTGATGTGCAATACCCTCGCCGCCGCGCGGACGTTGCTCAGCGGCACCTGATACCCTCCCCTACCAGCAACTGCCGACCTCCGCTGACAACCTTCATCGCGTGGCACCGGGAGTTGCGATGCTATACTCCGGCAGCGCCCGCACGTCGATCCAGCCAGAGTGCGAACGACCAGGAGCACGCGCGGCGCGCGGGCCAAGGAAGCTCGCCCAACGCACCCGACTACGGGCACCCCGATCGCTAACACCTGCGGAGGTATGCTCACAACGCGGGCGCAAAGTCAGGGCAAGGCGACGCCAGCCAAGGGCAGACGAAGGCGGCGGTAGACAGGCACACACGGAGGAATAATGGACTCGGACCTGACCATCGCGCAGGCGGCTCAGCTACACCCAATCGCCATGATCGCGGCAGGGTTGGACCTGCAAGACGACGATCTCGAACCGTACGGTCGGTATAAAGCGAAACTTGCCCTCGGGACGCTGGCACGACTCGCCGATCGCCCCGATGCCAAATATATCGTCGTCACCGCGATCACGCCGACGCCGCTCGGCGAGGGCAAGACGACGACGACCGTCGGGCTCGGTCAGGCGTTGGGCAAGATCGGCAAACGCCCGATCGTCGCGATCCGCCAGGCATCGCAAGGCCCGGTCTTCGGGATCAAAGGTGGCGCGGCGGGAGGCGGCTACGCCCAGGTCGTGCCGATGGAAGACCTCAATCTCCACCTCACCGGCGATTTCCATGCGGTCGCGGCGGCACACAACGAGTGCGCCGCCTTCCTCGACAACCACATCTACCAGGGGAATACGCTGCGGATCGATCCGGCGACCGTCACCTGGCGACGGGTGATTGATGTGAACGATCGCTCGCTGCGCCAATTGGTGCAGGGACTCGGTGGCAAGGCGAACGGCCCGATCCGCGAGACCGGCTTCGACATCACGGCGGCTTCGGAAGTGATGGCGATCCTCGCCCTCGCCACCGACCGCCGCGATCTACGCCAACGCCTCGGGCGGATCTTCCTG